>JAZUHR010000224.1:0-10968 GCA_045641825.1 Lachnospiraceae bacterium | reverse complement strand
GATAAAACAGGTACCATGACCAAGGGCGTGTTCGAGGTTACCGGTATTCACCATAACACCATGGAGGAGCAGGAGCTTGTTACTCTCGCAGCCTACGCAGAATCCGCCAGTTCACATCCTATCGCCAAGAGTATCATCGCTTACTCCGATCTCACCATCGACCGCTCTTTAGTGGAGGATGTGGAGGAGATCGGTGGTAACGGTATCGTAGCCAAATTGAAGCCAAGTGGTCTTTTTTCCAAATATGACTCCCTCACTGTGGCTGTAGGTAACGATAAGCTCATGAAGAGAATCGGTGTGGAAGCTATTCCTTGCCACCACATCGGCACCATTGTTCATGTAGCCGTAAACGGAATTTATCACGGTCACATCGTTATCTCAGATGTTGTAAAGCCTACCGCCAAGGAGGCCATTGATAAGCTTCATTCCACCGGTGTTACCAATACAGTAATGCTGACAGGCGATGCTTCTGCTGTCGCAGAGGCCGTAGCCAAGAGTCTGGATATTGACGAAGTTCACGCGGAGCTTCTCCCTGCCGATAAGGTAGCTGAGGTAGAGCGCCTCTTAAATAATAAGCCTTCTGAAAAGGCTACTCTCGCCTTTGTCGGTGACGGTATCAATGACGCTCCGGTACTTTCCCGCGCTGATATTGGTATTGCCATGGGTGGCCTGGGCAGTGACGCTGCTATCGAAGCCGCAGATGTGGTCCTTATGGATGATGATCCGGCGAAAATCGCCATGGCCATCAATATATCCAAGAAAGCACTTCGTATTGTTTACGAGAACATCTACCTCTCCATCGGTATCAAGGTACTTTGCCTGCTTATTTCCGCCATCGGTATTTTCGGCAAATACGCTATGTGGATTGCCATTTTTGCAGATACCGGCGTGCTGGTACTGGCAGTGCTTAATGCCATGAGAGCCCTTCGAATAAAGAAATAAAGTAATAAATAATGACGCCTTCGTTCAAAAAAGGAGATAGCATGAACACTTACGAGCCTACAGAAGACAATCTCATCGAACTTGCTGAGCTATTTAAAAACTTCTCAGATTCCACCCGCATACGTATATTAAATGAGCTTTCACAAGGTGAATTGCCTGCCGGTGAAATATCTGAGGCTCTCAGCATGACCCAATCCGCTGTTTCTCACCAGTTGCAGATATTAAAATCTTCCAAACTGGTCAAATCCCGCCGCGACGGCAAATCTATACTATATTCTCTTGCCGACGAGCACGTACTGGAAATTTTCCAAATCGGCTTGGAGCACATACTGGAATAAAGCCAGCCAAACTAAGCTATAAAAAATCCTACCATTGAGGAATTTGTCCTTTTATGGTAGGATATTTTTATATCTATTTTCCGGAGGTCTCTATGCGAATCATTGAAGAAGCCTATGCCAAAATAAATCTCATACTGGATATCACCGGTCGTCGCCCCGATGGCTACCACGATATCCGCACAGTTATGCAGACTGTGGATCTCTGCGACGTTCTGGAATTTGATATATCCGAAGCCAATGAGTTCGCTATCACGTTATCCTGCAAGAACGCAGAGAAGTTCCCTGATATCACCTGGGACGATAAAAATCTTATGGCCCGTGCCGCCCGTCTCATCTGTGAAAAGTACGATAAAAAAGTAAGCATTCATATAAACATTCAGAAAAATATACCCTCCGGTGCCGGTATGGCCGGTGGCTCTGCTGATGCAGCCTGTGTTCTTCGTACACTGAACAAATGCCTGAATCTGGGGCTTTCTACTGATGAACTATGCGAATTGGGTGTACGCTTGGGTGCCGATGTACCTTTTTGCATAGTAGGCGGCACGGTCCTCTGCGAAGGTATCGGTGAAGTACTTACTCCCCTCCCTTCTCTAAGCGGAATGACGCTGGTGTGTGTAAAGCCTGATGTTTCCATCAGCACCAAATATATTTACGAGCAGATAGATGCTCCTGCCTATAATTACCCTCATCCAGATGTAGATGCCTTTGTATCCGCAGTTATGGACAGTGCGCCTATTACCGGTCTTATCGGTAATTACCTGGAGGGTGCTGCTATTTCCTACGCCCCGGTAGTAAAAGACTGCGCGATTTCCCTTATTGAGAACGGTTGCGTCAACTCACTTATGACCGGCTCAGGCTCTGTGGTGTTCGGTATTTGCAAGGATACAGACAGCGCGAAGGATATCCTGGATAATATTCCCGGAAGTTTTATTGTGAGCACAATATAATGTATCTATGAATTAAATTCCCATTTTGCTTTCTCGTTCCTGAACTTAAAGGTTCTTCTCTACCTCAAAAGCAAAACACCGTAATCAGGATTCATGCCTTGATTACGGTGTTTTTATTGAACACTTTTAATTATTGATTTCTCTTTTTCTTTTCTCTGACCTCATATGCCGGTCTCACAGTCGGGTCCTTGGCAGACTCTTCTGTCACTATGACCTTAAGGATGCTCTCGTCTGAAGGTACCTCATACATAGGCTGGAGCAGGATTTTTTCAACGATGGAACGAAGTCCTCTGGCGCCGGTCTTGAGCTCCAGTGCTTTCTTCGCGATAGTCACTAAAGCATCATGGTCGAATTCCAGTTCTACACCGTCCAGTGCAAAAAGAGCTGCATACTGCTTGGTAATAGCATTCTTGGGCTCTGTCAGGATGCTGACCAGAGCCTCCTCATCCAGTTTATCCAGTGCTACAGTTACCGGCACACGACCGATAAACTCAGGGATAAGTCCGAATTTCATGAGGTCTTCAGGTATAGCCTGACGGAAAAGGTTATTCAGGTTTGCTTCCTCGTCTAAAAGATTAGCATTAAAGCCTATCATCTTCTTACCGATACGCTGCTTTACGATAGACTCCAGTCCATCAAATGCACCGCCACAGATAAAAAGAATATTGGTGGTATCAATACGGATAAATTCCTGATTAGGATGCTTTCTGCCACCCTGAGGCGGAACAGATGCGATAGTGCCCTCCAATATCTTTAAAAGAGCCTGCTGCACACCTTCACCGGATACATCACGGGTGATGGAAACATTCTCAGATTTCTTGGAGATCTTATCTATCTCATCGATGTAGATGATACCATACTCGGCTCTGTCTACATCGAAATCAGCTGCCTGAATAAGCTTTAAGAGGATATTCTCTACGTCCTCACCTACATAGCCTGCCTCTGTAAGAGTGGTGGCATCTGCTATGGCAAAGGGCACATTCAGGTGCTTGGCCAGGGTCTGTGCAAGATAAGTCTTACCTGAACCGGTCGGTCCCAGCATAAGAATATTGGACTTCTGAAGCTCCACATCAGTCTTTGGTGCATAGAGAATGCGCTTGTAGTGATTATATACCGCTACAGAAAGCACTCTCTTGGCATCATCCTGACCGATAACATACTCATCCAGATGCGCCTTTATTTCCTGAGGCTTGGAAAGATTTATATCCTTAAATTTGTCGTTTACTCTGTTCTTGCCATCCTTATACTCGTCAAAATCAACGTCCTCGGATTCCTCGTCCAGCATATCTGCACAGAGCTCTACGCAATCTGAACAGATATATGTATCCGGGTGAATACCGGAAAAAAGCCGAAGTCCGTCTGCCGCTGTTCTGCCGCAAAAGGCGCAATGTACTTTTGAATCATTTTTTGCCAAAGGTAGTCTCCTATCTGCTGGTAACGATTTCGTCTACCAGACCATATGCAACAGCTTCCTCTGCTGTCATATAGTTATCACGCTCAGTATCTCTTTCGATTTCGGCAATATCACGTCCTGTATTTTCAGCCAGAATCTGATTCAGCTTTTTCTTTGTCTTTAAGATATTCTCTGCAACAATCTGAATCTCTGTAGCCTGACCGCGGGCACCGCCTGATGGCTGATGGATCATAACCTCCGCATTGGGAAGAATGTATCTCTTCCCCTTGGTACCGCCTGCTAAAAGGAAAGCACCCATGGATGCAGCCATACCCATGCAGATTGTGGACACGTCACACTTGATAAACTTCATAGTGTCGTAAATTGCCATACCTGCTGTTACAGAACCGCCCGGGCTGTTGATATAGAGGGAAATATCCTTCTTAGGATCCTCTGCCTCCAGGAAAAGAAGCTGTGCCACAACAAGACTTGCTGTAGTCTCATTAACCTCTTCACCCAGGAAAATAATTCTGTCCTTTAAAAGACGTGAATAAATATCGTAAGAACGCTCGCCCTTACTGGTTTGTTCAATGACATAAGGTACTAAACTCATGCTATACACCCCAACTTTCTTAAATGTACTTATACAAGACAGAGGTCAAGTTATCCCTGACCTCTGCATTTTATCAACCTTGTTGATTACTTCTCTACTGCATTGTCTCTGATGAAATCAAGTGCCTTCTTAACAGCAACGACCTCAGAAATAACCTTCTTCTCTTCGTCGGAAACGAGCTCCTTAAGCTTCTCAACTTCCATCTGGTAAGCTGTAGCCATGTTCTCGATTTCCTTCTCGATTTCTTCTTCGGATGCTGTGAAGCCTTCAGCCTTGGCAACTGCCTCAAGAACCAGTCTGGACTTGATTCTCTGCTCAGCCTGTGGTCTGATCTGCTCAAGCAGCTTCTGCTGATCAAGGCCTGTGAACATGAAGTACTGATCAATTGTAAGACCCTGAGACTGCATACGCTGAGCGAATTCATCATACATCTGCTCTGCATTAGAATCAATCATAGGAGCAGGAACTTCCATCTCTGCGTTTGCTGCTACTGCGTCAACTGCTGCATTTTCCTTTGCTGTAACAGCGTTCTTCTCTTTGTCTTCCTTAAGCTTCTTCTCGATATCAGCCTTGTACTCATCAAGTGTATCGAACTCAGAAATATCCTGTGCGAACTCGTCATCAAGTGCAGGAAGCTCCTTAGCCTTGATGCCGTTTACCTTTACCTTGAATACTGCAGGCTTACCTGCAAGAGAAGGCTCCTGATACTGCTCAGGGAATGTAACATTTACGTCGAACTCATCGCCGATGGAGTGACCGATGATCTGATCCTCAAATGTATCGATGAAGGAATGGGAACCGATAACAAGCTCGTGATTCTCGCCCTTACCACCAGGGAAAGCAACGCCATCCATAAAGCCTTCGAAATCGATTGTAGCCATGTCGCCATCCTGAACTGCACGATCGGTAACCTCGATCATACGGCTGTTCTGCTCCTGAGCCTTCTTAAGCTCAGCCTCGATATCCTCAGCTGTTACATCTGTATTAACCTTATCAATCTCAACGCCCTTATACTGGCCAAGAGTAACCTCAGGCTTAACTGCTACTTCTGCGGAGAAGATGAATTCCTTACCCTTCTCAAGCTGTACTACATCAATACCCGGACGGGAAACGATCTCAAGACCGGATTCCTTTGCAGCCTCTGCATATGCAGAAGGAATTACCTCATTTGCAGCATCCTCAAAGAAAACACCGGCGCCATACATCTTTTCGATAACGCTTCTGGGAGCCTTACCTTTTCTGAAGCCCTGAACATTAATTCTGTTCTTGCTCTTCTGATATGCCTTCTCACAAGCCTTCTCGAACTCTTCAGCACTTACAGTGATGATAAGCTTTACCATGTTTTTTGCTTCAAGATTCTCAACCTTAACCATTGTTTCTATTACTCCTTTAGTAACTATAATTTACAAAATTTAATTCTATTCTGCAGGTCCGCCAAAAGAACACTGCAACTGTGATATTTTAACAGACATGTCCGGATTTTGCAAGAACTTCTATTAATTCATCCACTACCTTCTCACACTTAGCCATTGTATCTGCTTCAGCCATTACACGAATTACAGGCTCTGTACCGGACTCACGAAGAAGTACTCGTCCGTCAGTACCCAGGAATTCCTCTGCCTTCTTAATACCTTCAATGACAGCCTGATCTTCTCTGGCAGCCTGCTTATTCTTCACTCTGACATTCTTAAGAAGCTGAGGATAGGTCTTCATATCCTTGGTGAGCTCTGAAACGGAAAGTTTTGACTCCAGCATTACCTCCATAATCTTGATAGAGGTGAGGATACCGTCACCGGTCTTTGCATACTTGGAAAAAATGATGTGTCCGCTGTTTTCACCTCCAAGAGAGTGATTATTGGCCATCATGTTTTCATATACATACTTATCGCCTACGGCAGTCTGCTCGTACTTGATGCCCTTTTTGTCCAGAGCCTTGTAGAGGCCCATATTACTCATAACTGTTGTTACAACGGTATTGTTGTTTAATTCGCCCTTATCAGCCAGATATACGCCGCACATATACATAATACGGTCGCCGTCTACCAGCTGGCCCTTTTCATCTACGCATAAGCATCTGTCTGCATCTCCGTCGTATGCGAAGCCCACATTCAGGTGATTTTCAACCACAAACTCCTGCAGCTTTTCAATATGTGTACTACCGCAGTCCATATTGATATTAAGACCGTTGGGCTCATTGGCCATAACATAGGTCTTGGCACCCAATGCGTCAAAAACTCCCTTGGCTACTGTGGTCGCAGAACCGTTGGACAGGTCCAGGCCCACCTTGATACCCTCGAAGGAACGGGTAGCCAGAGAAATCAGATGACCGATATAGCGGTTACGTCCCATTGCGAAATCCACTGTTCTGCCGATATTTTCTCTCTTAGCCATAGGCACTGTATCTTCAGTACTGTCGATATAATCCTCGATTTCCTTCTCTACATCGGCCTCCAACTTGTATCCTGCGCCATTGATAACTTTTATACCGTTATCGTAAAAAGGATTATGGCTGGCTGTAATCATAATACCGCAGTCGAAGCCCTCGGATCTGACAACGTATGAAACGCTGGGAGTGGTGGTTACATGAAGAAGGTATACATCTGCGCCGCTGGCTGTAAGGCCAGCAACCAAAGCATACTCAAACATGTAGCTGGATCTTCTGGTATCCTTACCGATAACCACCTTTGCCTTATGGTCCTGACCATAGTACCAGCCTAAAAATCTACCCACCTTAAATGCGTGATCTACTGTAAGATCAACATTCGCTTCGCCTCTGAAGCCATCTGTTCCAAAATATTTTCCCATAATGTTTTCCTTTTCTTTATTGTTTTACAGGCACTACTTTTTTATTGGATATTACTCTGTTACGTCCTGTAGTCTTAGCTTTATACAAGAGCTTGTCTGCCTTGCCATAGAGACCGTTGAAGGAAATATCGCTTGAAGCCACCTCTACATCACAGCCCACGCTGATGGTAACCACCGCACCGGGAGCTGTAGCATGCTGAAGTCTCATTCCTTCTACATCGCGTCTTACCTTCTCAGCCAGCGAAATCATCTCGCCAAAGGTCATTCCATACATAAAAACCAGGAATTCCTCACCGCCGATACGGGATGCATAACCATATTCTCCGACTGACGTATCTATGGATTTGGCAACCAGTTTCAGACATTCATCGCCCTGCATGTGCCCAAAGCCATCATTATAGGCTTTGAAATGGTCGATGTCAATAATCATAACTCCGACAGAATCCCCCTGTTTCTGGCAAATTGCCAGAATAGGCTCTATCTCTCTCTCCAGACCTCGTCTGTTGATAAGCCCTGTCAGCGGGTCGATTTCTGCCTGCTTCATTTCTCTCTCTGCCCTGAATTCCTGTCTGGTAAGCTCCGTCTTCATTCTGAAGATATCTCTTGAGAGAAGGAAACTGAAGGCATGGGTAACTATGATAATTACTATCTGTGAAAACTGAACCTGCACTCCCAGCTTGGAACTTATAAGCACTATCACCAGCAGTCCTGCCAGCTCAATTCCCGTAGCAACTACGGAAATAGTATTGCCCACATAGATAGTGTAGCTCACCAGCACCACGCCCACACAGTAAAAGGCCAAAGAATTCAGTTCCTTCATGGAAAGGACAGATAAATAGCACAGATAAATAAAATTAAAGGCCAGGGCCAAAAAAGACGCCCTATCATAATATTCCTTCATCTGCCTTTTCATCAGCATAAAAAGCATGAACGAAAATGCGCCTGTGCCGACTGCGTAAAACGCCCCGGGCAGAACAAATTTCGTAAGTTCTGGCTGATGATTCAGTACCAGTGTATTTATCAGTATAAGAACGAGCGATGCCGTGATAGTACATATCAGCGAGCAAGTAAAAGTTCTCTTTATATTTGAGGCAGCAATCTTTAGCTGAAAAAGAATTCGATTATTCTTATTTTTCGGAATACGTTGCTCTGTCACTTTCTATCCCTCTTTTGAACCTTTTCAATTCCCTGTAAATTTTAATCCAAATTAGTACCTGTGAAAAGCTGGGAGTAGGATTTTCCTATTCTCTTCGCCTCGTAAAGTTTTTTCTGCTCCTTTACCACTCCGTACAGTTTATCTATATCGATAGGCTTTGGAATATGGCTGTTCATTCCCGCTTCTCTTACGGCATTGATATCTTCTGTATATGTATTGGCCGATAGAGCAACAATAGGTACTATTGCCGCATCCGGTCTTCCCAGTCCTCTGATTTTCTTGGCTGCTTCAATACCGTCCATAACCGGCATCATGATATCCATAAGTATCAGATCATAGTAAAAAGGAGATGATTCCGAATACTTCTGCACGGAAATCGCACCATTTTCGGCACAATCCACCTTCATTCCCCGGTCCTCCAGCATAAATTTGGCAATCTCCATATTGATGCTGTTATCTTCTACCAGCAGCACCTTCATGCCGCCCAGTTCTCCGCTTTCATTAAGTGCTCTCTTCTCTTCATCGGTAAAAGCCTTTTCGTTTTTCTGAAGAGGTATGAAGAGAGTCACGGTAGTACCCATTCCTTCTTTACTGTCGATTTCGATGCGTCCGCCCATCTGTTCCAGAACACTCTTAACGATAGGAAGTCCCAGACCTGCTCCGTTATATACCTCGGATCTGGCAGTGATATTTTCCTGAGCAAAGGGTTCAAAAATATTTTTCATAAACTCCTCGCTCATACCCTGTCCGCTATCCTTAACGGATACACGGAAGGCCACCTTGCCGTTTCCCATGGACTGCTCGGTAACAGTCATGTCTACAGTTCCGAAATCCTTGTTAAACTTAATGGCATTATTAAGAATATTTGTAATAACTCTCTTGGTATAAAGTTCGCAGCCGATTACCCTCTCTGTATGCAGTCCCTCTGCATGCAGCATCATGGTAATGTCTCTGTCGTAGGCCTGATTGGTCATGAGATTGAAGCATTCCTCTATGGCCTTTCTCATATTGAAAGGCGCCTCATCCATAACCAGTTTGCCGCCGTCCAGCTTGGACATATCCAGCATTTCATCGATAAGAAGCAGAAGGTGCTGTGTGCTGACGTCAATTTTTTCCAGACAGTCCGCCACTCTGACCTTGTCATCAGGATTGGCTTTAACAATTTCCACCATACCTCTTATGGCATTCATAGGTGTTCTGATATCATGAGACATTCTGGCCAGGAAGTCCATCTTAACGGAATTCGCCTTCTTCGCTTCCTCCGCCCGCATGGTAAGTCTTTCGGCCATAACCGCAACCTTGTTGGTAACAAAACCGATTTCATCCTCTTCCTGTACTTCCGGAATGGCTGTCAGCTCCTCATTGGATACGGCTTCTGCCTGACGTGACAGAACATTCATACGTTTGGTCACAAGGCCTGTGAAAAAGTAGATTACACCTATATCCACCAGGTAGAAAAGGACCGAGAAAACAATTACAGACGCAATCGTAGGCTCAAATTTGTCCAAAAATTCCTGTCTGGCGGCTTCGTTCATCCCACCATATGCTTCATCGGCTATCATTACCAGCGTGGAATAACAGTAAAATGCCAGCAGCATATAGCCCAAAAGCATAATTAACCCCAGCGAAATAAGGAGTTTAGTTCTCAGTTTTGTCTTGTAATGGAACCAGTAAAAAAATTTTTTCATAAGTCCGTTCCTTCTATACATATAATTGCCCATTTGAAACAATTATACCTAATCTCTCCATAAATTTGAATGGCTTGCGCAAAACTAATAATTAAACTTTTATAAATAAACTTAATCGCCCCTTATTTTCCGGAGATTTCGCAAAGCGCTTTGGTGTAGCCGATAATCCGATTCTTAAGACCGGCATCCAGTTCTCTCATAGCCTTTACCACCTCGTACTCGTCGGAATCTCTGTCTACAATCAGATTTTCTGTAGGTGTGTACTTATTCTCACAGGTGGAAAGAAGCTCGTAAGGGCTCACAGACAGCACCTCACAGATAATCATAATCTTATCAGAGGCAGGATTTGTTCCCTTTCTCTTCCAGTCACTGATGGTGGACTCTGAAATTCCCGTTCTTTTGGAAAATTCCTTCTGCTTGATTCCTCTTTCGCTGATAAGTTTAAAAATATTTTCGCTGATAGTCATTTCTTTTCCTCCAATTAAATCGAATGTTTATTCGTCTTTTCGAATTATAGCAAATCTGAACGAGAGGTGCAATAATACTCACAAAAAATGTCGTAAAAATATGGTGTAATTTTTTTTAAAATTTGCTATGATTATCTCAAGAAAAATTCGGGAGGAGAATTTTATGAAATACGAAGTAAAAGACTTTGGCAAGACCAAAGACGGCAGAATGTCAAAGCTCTATGTTGTTAAGAACAAATTAGGTACCACTGTAACCTTTTCAGATTTCGGTGCTACCATCGTTGGCATCGAGACCGCTGACAGGGACGGCAAATTTGCTGATATCGCACTGGGCTATGACGATGTAAAGGGCTATGAGGAAAACGGTACCTACTACGGAGCCTTCATCGGTCGTAACGGCAATCGTATCGGCGATGCCAAGTTCACTCTGAACGGCAAGACCTATGAAGTCGGATCGTAGCCATGTCGTTCTGTGAGCCAAGGAGTTGGTTTCAAGTGTTGTCTTCCTAAGACCGCTTGGCCTCCGACTTGGAAAACGGTACCTACTACGGAGCCTTCATCGGTCGTAACGGCAATCGTATCGGCGATGCCAAGTTCACTCTGAACGGCAAGACCTATG
>JAZUHR010000223.1:0-5918 GCA_045641825.1 Lachnospiraceae bacterium | reverse complement strand
TCCTGGGACCGGAGTACGTGTCCATGGTAGAAGAAGCCTTTGATAAGCGCTGGTTTGACTACGCCAATAATCAGGGTAAGTGCACAGGCGGATACTGCAGCAGCCCTTATGGCGTAAATAATTCCTACATCCTTTTGTCCTACAATCGCAGAATGTCTGATGTTTTCACCATGGCTCACGAGCTGGGACATGCAGGACACTTTAGAGCCTGCAACGGAGCACAGTCATTTTTCGACACAAATGTTTCCACTTATTTCGTAGAGAGTCCGTCTACCATGAATGAACTCTTGATGGCTCACCACCTTCTTAAGACCAACGAGGATAAGCGTTTCAGACGCTTCGTGCTGGCCAATATGGTAAGCAACACCTACTATCACAATTTTGTGACACATCTCCTAGAGGCTGCTTATCAGAGAGAGGTCTACAAGATTATCGACGAGGGTGGCACTGTTACAGCAGAGACTCTTAACGGCCTGAAAAAGGACGTGCTGGTGAAGTTCTGGGGTGACTCAGTAGACATTTGTGACGGCGCTGAGCTTACATGGATGAGACAGCCTCACTACTATATGGGCCTTTACTCATATACCTATTCCGCAGGTCTTACCATCGCTACTGAGGCCTGTGACCGCATTGAAAAAGAGGGAGCGAGCGCTGTAGCCGACTGGAAGGAAGCACTTAAGGCCGGCTCCACTTTGACACCTATGGAATTTGCGAAAAAAGCCGGTGTGGACATATCCACGGACGCAGCCCTTCTTCATACGGTAGAGACCATCGGAATCTATATCGACGAGATTATCAAGCTTACAGATGAGCTGGAAGCAGAATAAAATTTGCACTTTTTCCGGTATACTTAAAGAGGCTTACAATTAAGATTTTATTGCATTTTTACCCTAATGCTATTATAATTAAGCATTAGGGTAAAAGGCTTTTTTAAGCCTTTTCAAAATTTTAGAAAGTAAGGTAATTACAATGACACAATCAAGAACACATAATTGTAATGAGCTTCGTCTTCAGAATGCAGGCGAGACAGTTACACTTGTGGGATGGTATGAAAACATCCGTAAAGTCAGCAAAAACCTTGGCTTCCTGGTAATCCGTGACTTCTACGGCACTACTCAGGTGGTTGTTGAGACAGAAGAGATGATGGACATCATCGATTCCGTAAACAAGGAGACTACTATTTCGGTAACAGGTGTGGTACGTGAGCGTTCCTCCAAGAATGCAAATCTTCCTACCGGCGAGATCGAGGTAGTACCTTCATCTATTGAGATTTTAGGTAAGTGCATTTACAATTCGCTTCCTTTCGAGATTAACAAGTCTCGTGAGGCAGACGAGAATGCGCGTCTTAAGTACAGATATCTGGACCTCAGAAACCCTGCGGTTAAGAGAAATATCGTTATGAGATCCAAAATCGTAGCTGAGCTTCGTGCGGCTATGACAGCTCATGATTTCCTGGAGATTACCACTCCTATTCTTACCTGCTCTTCACCTGAGGGCGCTCGTGACTACCTGGTACCTGCCAGAAATCATCCGGGCAAGTTTTATGCACTTCCTCAGGCTCCACAGCAGTTCAAGCAGCTGCTTATGACTTCAGGCTTTGACAGATACTTCCAGATAGCTCCTTGCTTCCGTGATGAGGATGCCAGAGCAGACAGAAGCCCGGGTGAATTCTATCAGATGGATATGGAGATGGCATTTGCGTCACAGGAAGACGTATTTGCTGTTATTGAGGATGTTCTTCCTCCTATTTTTGCCAAGTACGGCGTATATAAGACCGCTTCCAAGGCTCCTTTTACCCGTATTCCTTATCGTACTGCTATGGATAAGTACGGCTCCGATAAGCCTGACCTGCGTATCGACCTGGTACTTCAGGATGCGACTGAAGTAGTTAAGGGCTGTGGCTTCGGTCCTTTCGAGGGCAAGGTGGTTAAGGCTGTTGTTTGTGATAAGTACAACGCTACCCGTAAGCAGATTGATGCTATGATCGCTGAGGTAGAGGTAGCTACTGCACAGAAGACCTTCTGGGTAAGACTGGATGAGAACGGAGAATTCGTAGGCGGTATCGCTAAGTTCCTTCAGGACAGAAAGCAGGCTGTTATTGAGGCTCTTGGCCTTAAGAACGGTGACTTCGTAGGCTTCGCAGCAGGTGATTTGCTCACAGCACAGAAGACTGCAGGTGTAATGAGAAAGCTTCTCGGCGCAGCAGCAGAAGGCCACATGAACAAGGAATGCTATGAATTCTGCTGGATCGTTGATTTCCCTATGTACGAGATCGGTGAGGAGTCAGGCGAGCTGGAATTCTGCCACAATCCTTTCTCCATGCCACAGGGAGGTCTGGAAGCTCTGAAGACACAGGATCCGCTGGATATCTTAGCTTACCAGTACGACCTGGTAGTAAACGGCGTAGAACTTTCTTCCGGTGCTATCCGTAACCACAATCCTGAAATCATGATTGAGGCATTTAAGCTGGTTCGCTTGGGCGAAGAGGATGTAAAGGCTAAATTCCCTGCTATGTACAATGCTTTCTGCTATGGTGCACCGCCACACGGTGGTATCGCTCCCGGTGTAGACCGTATGGTTATGCTTATTCTGGGCGAGGAGTCTATCAGAGAGATTATTCCTTTCCCTATGAACAAGACAGCACAGGATGTTATGATGGGCGCTCCAGCAGAGGTTACAGAGAAACAGCTTAAGGAAGCACACATCGCAATCGTAATGCCTGAAGAAAAGTAAAAAATTTAAAAATACTCCTTGACAAGGCGCTCGCTCTTTGGTAATATATGCGAGTGCCTTGAAGCAAGGCAGATATGGCGAGGTAGCTCAGCTGGCTAGAGCATGCGGTTCATACCCGCAGTGTCGAGGGTTCAAGTCCCCCTCTCGCTACGCAAAAAATAAGGTCCCAATCGTAAGATTGGGATCTTATTTTTTGTGTAATGTGAATTGGACTTGCTTTACTGATGAAATTCATAGAAAAGATAATGATAAATGGGCAGATATTGATAATCGTTTGTTTTTTGACGGCGATATAAACAAAGCATTTGTAAATATAGGTTTGTGTGATACAATAGTATTGAGATAATTCAAGTACAATATAAAAGGTACTGAAACCATTGGTCGATGATTGGTATAGCAAATCGCATACTTGGGAAAATACGTTATCATTCCGATAAGGAGGGGGCATAATGCCCGGAAAAAAACTAATAGTTCTTGTTACTTCTATCTTGTTACTTGTTTCTTCTGCCGGATGCATGAAAAATAATATAAATAAACCGGAGGAAACAGACCTCGAAGCCCGTTATGCCGAAATAATGGCATCAGCAGAGCAGGAGTTGACATTATTAAAGTCAGAGTATTCAAAACAAATTGAGCAAGGAATACCTTTTGAAACTGAATTTCAGCAAAACCTGTGTGAGAAGATTGTGGCAGCAGAAAGAGCTTGCACTCCCTTCCACTTATATGCTGATCAGAATTATTACTCACAGTATATGTATTATATTCCGTTTGTTGATAAAGACGGAATAATACAGTTTATTATGGATGCAGTGATGCAAGGGGATGAACTGAAAATAGGCGTCACTAATATATACATGGATGACTACATTCCTTTGCTGAATGAGATACAGTATCAGAATAACGATGTGATTGTTTACCGATATGATAAAATCAGATACATAGAGAGCCGGGAGCAAGTGTTGCCGACCGCCTCGCCGTGGAAGTTATCGTTTGAAGAGAAAAAAGCAATTATTATCGAGTCCGAAATGAATTTGCTTCCGCTGCCAACTCCCGGAGGGCATAGCCTGAATGATAAAGTGGGATAACACAGCACATAAAGAAACAATAAATGAAAAATCCTTTTAAAACATTTACAAAAAAAGACTGGTTTTTATGGCTGGGGTCCTTATCTATAGTACTTGCAGCCAATATTTTTTCGCCCGAATTTGATTTTATTACCCTACTATCCACCTGCATCGGTGTTACATCCTTACTGTTTGCGGCCAAGGGCAATGCCTGGGCAATGATACTGATGATTTCCTTCAGCATCATGTACGGTATTATTTCCTGGAGATTTCGCTACTATGGAGAGATGGTGACCTATCTGGGGATGACTATGCCTATGTCAGCCTGGGCGCTCATTACCTGGCTTATGCATCCGTCGGAAAATGGATCTGAAGTAGAGATAAGCCACTTGACGAAAAAGCATGTTTGGGGACTTATCCTGTCGACCGGTCTTGTGACTGCAGTTTTTTATTTTATACTTAAATATTTTGACACGCCGAACCTCTTCTTCAGCACTCTTTCTATCACTACCAGTTTCCTGGCTGCGGCACTTACTATGTTAAGGTCTTCATATTTTGCGGCTGTCTATGCCCTGAATGACCTGATACTGATAGTTCTTTGGCTTCTGGCTAGTCTTAAAAATCCGATCTACATACCTGTTATGGTGAATTTCGTGATTTTCTTTATTAATGATCTTTACGGCTTCATCAGCTGGAAGAGGAGAGAGTAGTTTATGCATAAAAATAAGTACAAAAAGACTTTAATTGCCTGTTATTTGGGCTTTGTTACCCAGGCAATATCTGCCAATTTCACACCCCTGCTTTTTCTGACATTCCACAGGACGTTTGGTATATCACTGGGGAAAATTGCCATACTTTCCACGGCCTTCTTTCTGACGCAGTTGGTGGTGGATTTTTTCTGCGCAAAATTTGTGGACAAAATCGGCTACAGAAAATGCATAGTGGCGTCTGAAGTGCTGTCTGCTTTGGGGCTTACAGGGCTTGCATTTTTACCGAATATTTTGCCGGATGCTTATATGGGAATAATTCTTTCGGTGGTCATATATGCCATAGGAAGCGGTCTTATCGAGGTGCTGGTGAGCCCTATAGTGGAGGCTTGCCCCTTTGAAAAAAAGGAAATGGTCATGAGCACCCTGCATTCCTTTTACTGTTGGGGAAGTGTTGCGGTAGTATTACTGTCTACCCTGATTTTTAACGTCTTTGGGATAGATAACTGGCAGATTGTTGCCTGCCTTTGGGCCATCATCCCCCTTTACAATGTATATAATTTCCTTACCTGCCCTATAGAGAGACTGACGGAAGAAGGGCAGGGAATGGGTCTCAGAGCCTTGGGAAAAGTATCCACTTTCCGGGTTGCGATTGTGCTTATGATATGTGCGGGAGCCAGTGAGATTTCCATGTCACAGTGGGCTTCTGCATACGTGGAAGCAGCACTGGGCCTGCCCAAAAGCGTAGGGGATTTGATGGGACCTTGCTTTTTTGCGGTAGCCATGGGGATTAGCCGCAGTTTTTACGGGAAATTCGGTGAAAAAATTGATTTGCTGAAATTCATGGTAGGCTCCGGTGCCCTCTGCTTATGCTGTTATTTGCTGGCGGCACTGTCCGTACATCCGGCTTTTGGCCTTATAGGCTGCATAGTCTGTGGTTTCTCGGTAGGTATAATGTGGCCGGGGACCATCAGTATTACCTCAAAGAAAATGCCTCTGGGGGGAACCGCTCTTTTTGCCATGCTGGCCATGGCAGGAGATCTGGGGGGCTCTGTAGGGCCTGCATTGGTGGGCTTTGTGGCGCAGGGGGCCGGAAATGATATGAAGGCCGGAATGCTGGCAGGGGCTGTTTTTCCTGCAGTGCTGATTATAGCGGCCCTGTTAATGAGAGGAAAAGGAAAGTCAGAAGCGGATATAGAAGCAAAATAGCCGTAACTTAATGATTATTTATAAGTTTTATAAGACAGAATTGATTGCAAAATCCGTCTGTTGAATATATACTTTTTGTATTATGATTCGGGTATTGTCTCTTTTGACAGACCGAATATGAACAGAAAGGAATATTTATGGGCGGTTTTTTTGGCGTTGCATCTAAAGAAGATTGTGTATTCGACTTATTTTTTGGAATTGACTA
>JAZUHR010000222.1:0-3678 GCA_045641825.1 Lachnospiraceae bacterium | reverse complement strand
ATCGAGTCCCTGATCTCTATACTCTGCCGCACGAATAGCAAGCATACCTTCACCTATGCAGGCATTCAAGGAGTCGATAGCATACACTACGCTCCCCTCGTACTTCTCCATGAGTGTGCGGCCCACCATAGCGCCGGTATTAACAGAGCCTGACTGCTTGCTGCAGCAGGCGATATATACGATATCAAAGCCTTGCTCAAGATACTCCGTAAATCTGGAGACGAACTCCGTCTCAGGTACCTGTGTCGTAAAAATACGATTTCCATCGCGCATTATGCCATAAAGTTCCTCGGGTGAATAGTACTCCCAGTCGAGGCTGGCCGGCGTCTCCTTTCCTTCATAAGAGGTATTCATCCTGCAATAATCGATGTCGTACCTCTCGCGAAGAGTTTTGGTCAGATCCGCGCACGAATCCGTCAAGATCTTTACTGGTCTCATTTTCTCTCTCCTTAATTTTTCCCATTTACTTTTTGGTGTCAGGACTGCCAAACTAGCCACATCCAATATCCTCCCCAGGTCACCAATGCGCTATTATAGCTCACAGTGAAAAAATTGTCAAAAGGTGTTGAAATCGTATTTATTTGGTGTAAACTATATATATGCTGGAGGTGGGTTTATGCCTGAACAAATCGAAGAAATAATGAAAAAATTACACATATATATGGCGAATTGTAAGGAAAGTGCTTATGGCTCCGAGGACATCATAGTATCCAAGAAAAGGATGCTGGCTCTTCTGGATGAGCTAAATCACGCTGTTTACGATGTCTGTGAGCAATACGAGGCCACCAAGGAGGCCAAGACCCGTGCACTTATGCAGGCCGAGGCTGAGGCGGCCGATATCAAAGCAGATGCCGTTCAGCGAGCTGAGGATGTATATGCCGCTTCCCTGATTTATACCGAGGACGTCATTTTTTCCTTGAAAAAGAGCCTCAACAACACTATTTTCCGTGTACGCCGTGACTATGACGCCCTGCTCAAGTCATACGAGGAAAAAATCGCTGCATTGGATGCCAATGCCAATGAACTTCGTCAGTCTATGATGAATATGCAGGAAGCCCAGACCTATCTCCGACTCGTAGAAAGCATTGAAGAAAAGAAGAAGTCCGATCCCGAGGCACAGCTTGAAGCCCGCATCGAGGAGGTCAAGTCAAAGATAGTAGGCTCTGCCGTTTCCTACGAGACATTGCCTGAAGACGGCAAGAGCGATTCCGCTCCGGCCGGAGACTCCGTGGAGGTGCAGGTACACTCTTCTCCCAAAATGGCTGAAGTCTCTACCAAGGGTAAGAAGAAGATGGAAGCCTTCATCAAGAAAATCAAAAAGGGCGCTCCTGTCGAGAATGAAGTCATCGAGGTCAAGGAAGAAGCCATCGTTAATCCTGAAGATTACAATTAAAGCAATCAAAAAGTCAGCGGAGCATTTGAAGCGCTCTGCTGACTTTTTTTACCGGTTATGCATTTTCCTTGTTAAATCTAAAGCCGGTCCTACGGAATGTGTGATTCTTAGGCGTAGACTTAATGCCCATATTTAGCAGATTGTACTGCTCCTCCAGAGAATCCAGGTAGCTGAAAACAGCCTCCATACATTCGTCGGTCTCCTGAGTATTATCGCCCTCATATGTCCACACCAGCACATGGGTACATGAGTATTTTCCTACTGTTTTCACCACAAACGATACGCTTTCTATCTGATCACAGTCCTTTACGATATCCAGCACCTTACTGCGTACATTTTCATCTTCAAACTTCGTAACCTTGTCCTTAAGACTCAGCTCCATGGAGTCTGAATAGTCCTTATCTTCGTCGATGACACCGAACTGGACCTCTCTCAGGTGATCCCTGCCGGCCACATTTCCGGTTATTGTATAGAATTCTCCCAGCACCGACATTATTTCTACAGAGAAAGAGGATTGCTTGGTTATAACCCTCTCCAGATAATCGATGCATTCATCGCTAAATTCAATGGTCGCCAGAATAATTCCCATTATAGCATTGGCCCTATCGCTATCCGGATTTACTTCAAGAATCCTTTTACACACCCGCTTAGCTTCCTCATAGTCTCCCAGGCTCATCGCCAGATCTGCAATTCCATGCCATCTGTCCAGGTCGTTCTCGTATTCGCCCTTTAATTCTTTCTCTTTGGTGTTAAGGTAGTTTTCATATCTTCTTACAAAGATTTCATCCTGCTCTTTGTATGCATCTCGCTGTTCATCAATAAGCTTATTACACTGATCTATGAATGTCTTTATATCTTCGTCGTAGCTATTATTTCTCTTAATGGAAAAATCAACATTCTCGATATTAAACTTCTCTTTTCTCTGCCTGATGTTGGGATGAGTGGTAAGACGCATTTCCAGATGATTATTGGCAACACGCATAAAAAAGTTCTTATGCTTATTATAGTTTTCTTCAATTGTACCAAAGACATACTCAACAGTCTCGTCGGTCCATTTTCCGTCAAGATCAATCTTGTAATCTGCATAGGCAAAATTCCTGTTTGCCACACGAGCCAAGGCATCATTCTTACAGCAGGCCTCCACATATGTCCTATGCACGTTCTTTTTCAGGACTTCGTCATCGGCCATATTTTCATAAATGATGGTAATAGCCTGCTCGATTATAGAATTTTCCACCATGACCTTTGCAAACATCGGACAGACGATACCGATAAATCTCTCAGGAATTAAAAGGGAAAGAATCAGCTGTAATCGCTCCATCTTTACCGAATACTTTGTATCATTATGCTTATAATGAGCCACTTCGTGATAAAGAATTGCTTTTATTTCTTCATTCGACAAAAACTTCAGCATCAATACTCCGATACCGATATAAAGTTTTCCTTTCTTTTCCAATACTCCGCAATTTGCACTTCCCCAGATAATATTTACGGCAAAGGGCACGTCTACTCCTTCTTCATCAAGAGTCTCCCTCACCAGTTTAATAAGTCCCGGGTATTCCATGTCTTTCTCAGGCTTTTCATAGATGAAAAGTCTTGACAGAAGGTCCCAAATCATACTGCCTATGGCAAGAAAAAACAGACCGGCTCCTACAAAAAACACCACAGTGATAAAAATTGCATCCACATATGTGCCTTCCTGAGCCCCGACATACATACCGAAGAAAAAAGGTATCATTAATGCTAGCAGATCCATAATAGCGGCATAGCATATACACCCTAAATACTTCCCCCTCATTGTCTTTCTGGCATTCTCTGCGTCTTGCCTCGCCCAGTCCCTTCTCTCCATCACTAAATCGTAAGAATCCCCAGCCTTCATTTGCCGGTACTCTTTAACGATTTTCTTCTCTACCACACCGTTAATTACCATAAGCAGAAAAGTGCCTACAAGGAAGCAAGCTGAAAGCCCCTGCATCATTTCGTTCCCCGTCGTCACACTCATATAGCCCAACGCTATAAGCCAACATCCCAAAGCACATGTAAAAATGATGGCAAGCACCAGACTTGCATTCTTTGCTATCTCTACTCTCTTCTTCATAAGTTCCCCCTCGGTCAAAATCATCGCCTGTAACGCCTAAAATCAATAAATAAATAATATCACAGTTGCCTGATAATAAAAAGGGGCGCCGCAGGAAAAAGGGGCGCTGGTCCCCGGTGGGGACCGCTTAGCGCGAACAGAGTCTGTTCCTCGCTCCGCTCGTGAAAACTGTGTACGCTCCTATCCT
>JAZUHR010000221.1:0-10709 GCA_045641825.1 Lachnospiraceae bacterium | reverse complement strand
TTTTTCACTTCGTTCAAAAAGGAGAGGATATAGGGAGAATATATGAAATACATCATTGCATCGGACATACATGGTTCTGCCAAGTACTGCAGAGCTTTACTTGAGAGATTTAAAGAAGAGGGAGCAGACAAGTTGCTTCTGTTGGGAGATATACTTTATCATGGCCCCAGAAATGCCCTGCCGGAGGAGTATTCCTGCCCGGAGGTAATGGCTATGCTAAATCCTATGAAGGACCGGATACTTTGCGTGCGTGGCAACTGCGAGGCAGAGGTGGACCAGATGGTACTGGAGTTCCCATGTCTTGCTGATTATGCCCTTCTCTCGGTAGCAGGTCATAAGGGGGAGCGCGCCATTTTTGCTACACATGGTCACGTCTTTAATGAGAAAAATGTGCCGCCTCATAGTGATGGCACCATCCTTCTTCACGGTCATACCCACGTGCCGGTATGCCGTGAGCATGACACATATGTATATATTAATCCGGGCTCCGTATCCATCCCCAAGGAAGGCAGTTGTCACAGTTACATTTCCTTATCGGATGGAAAAATGGAGTGGAAGAATGTGGAGACGGGTGAGGTTTATATGACCTACGACCTGTAGGGAAGAGTATGAGCGAGAAAGAAAATAAGAAAAATAAAAAAAGCAGGAGCGGTCTCTTCGTTATAGCACTTTTTATAGTAGTGTTGGGCGGCAGCCTTTTCTACAGGGAACAGTCCCTGATAGCTCAGAAGAGGGCATTGGAAAGCAAGTACAAGGAACTCAGTGCCAAGTACGAGGATGAAGTGGAGAGGGCCAAGGAATTGGCCAATCGCCAGGCCTATATGCAGACTCTAAAGTACATCGAGGATGTGGCCAGAGAGAAACTGGGGCTGGTATATAAGGGTGAAATAGTATTCAGGGAAGAAGACAGTGATTAGACGAATCCGTGATTTTTGTATAGAGAATAATCTTTTGGAAGAAGGCGACAAGGTGCTGCTGGGTTTGTCCGGCGGTGCTGATTCAGTCGGCCTTCTTTTTGCGCTGTTAAGCCTCAGAAAAGAATTCGGACTGACCATAGAGGCTGTTCATGTGCATCACGGTATAAGAGGTGAGGAAGCCGACAGAGATGAGAGATTTTGCAGAGATCTTTGCCTGGTACACAATGTGGAATTCGGAAGTTTCCATGTTGACGTTCCGCAGATAGCGAAAGAAAGCGGAGAGAGCCTTGAAGAAGCAGGAAGAAGAATCAGATATGAGATTTTTAACAATGTTCTTAGGGAGAGAGGGCTGGACAAAATCGCCGTGGCTCATCACAGAAACGATCAGGCGGAAACCGTGCTCTTCCAGATGGTCAGAGGCAGCCGCCTTACAGGACTAACAGGTATAAGGCCGAAGAAGGGGAACATTATAAGGCCGCTTCTCTGCCTTGACAGAAGTGAAATTCTGGAGTATCTTAGCACAATTAATCAGGATTATGTGACAGACTCTACCAACGGGGAAAATGAGGCTTCCAGAAATATACTGAGAAATGAAGTAATTCCAAGACTTACGGAAATCCAAAAGAATGCTGTGGCTCATATCTGTTACACGGCGGATTATCTGAAAAGAGTGGACGATTTTCTGGAAAAAGAGACCGAGAAACTATTTTCACAGGCAGTGCAAAAAGAGGGGGACAGAATGAAGGTGGACATAAAGACCCTGTCTTCTGCCGATTCCCTGATTCAGGAAAAAGTGATTTACAATTTGCTGTGCGATCTGTCGGGCAGGAAGAAGGATATCACCCATACGCACGTGGAAAAGGCCCTGGAACTTAAGGGGATGCAGACCGGCGCGAAACTTGATTTAAAATACGGTGTTATAGGGCAAAAAGTGTTTGAAAGCCTTGTTTTTACTAAGAAAAATAAATTTGACATTGATAATGCAAACTGTAATAATAAGGATTGTGAGGCACCGGCACTTAAGGTATTTGTGTATGAACGCGGCTTACTTGAGGGCACCCGGGAATTCATGGAAAGAAGCGGTGGCCTTGGTAAAAAGGGCTTCAGGCGGATACTGGACAGGGATGCATTGATCAATGCATATCCGGATTTCACGGAGAGTGAAATCGTATCCAGATGCGCGTGTCCTGCCGACTATATAACGGCATTTAGTGATGGGCGCCGCAAGAAGGTTTTTGACCTGCTTATGGAGGGGAAGGTAGCAGCAGAGGACCGGGGAAAGCAGCAGCTGATAGCCTTTAGAGACGAAATTTTTATGATAAAAGGAATGCGATGCTCTGAAAATTTCAGAGTTACAGACAATACGAAAAGCATTCTTGTCATAGAATATACAGAGGAATGAAGGAGATTAATTATGGCAGACAAGATTTCGGTTATGATTTCCGAAGAGGAAATTGAGAAGAGAGTTAAAGAAATGGCAGCGCAGATAGATAAGGACTATGAGGGCGAAGATGTGCTTCTTATTTGTATTTTGAAGGGCAGCATCTTTTTTACCACGGAACTCTCCAAGCACATTACCGTGCCGGTTACCTTTGACTTTATGTCGGTATCCAGCTACGGAGATGCTACTGTTTCTTCCGGTCGCGTAAAGATAATTAAGGACTTGGACAATTCCATCGAAGGAAAAAATGTTATCGTTATCGAAGATATCATTGACTCCGGCAGAACACTGTCCCATTTGCTTAAGCTCCTTAAGGCACGCGACCCCAAGAGCATCAGACTTTGCACACTTTTGGATAAGCCTGACAGACGCGAGGTGGAAGTAAATGTGGATTATACAGGCTTCAAGATTCCGGATGCTTTTGTAATCGGGTATGGTCTTGATTATATGCAGAAATACAGAAATTTACCTTATGTGGGGGTACTTGAACAGTGAAAAGATTTGCTAGAAGTTTTGGACTCTATGTAATCATCATGCTTATTGTGGTGCTGATTTTATGGTTGGCGCAGCTGGTGGCAGGCGATGACATGTCCTATCGTTACAATGATTACATGAAGGACTTGGAAAAAGGCAATGTTACATCGGTTACCATCAATCAGAATGAGCAGGTGCCGACCGGCAGCGTGAAGGTAGTTCTGAAGGATGGCTCATCCAAGAAATTCTATGCTCTCGATGTTTATAAGATCTGGAAGACCACTCTGGAGTATGATATTGACCCTTATATTACCAATGTCAGGACCAGGGGTGTTTTCCTTACCAATGTACTTCCTTATATCGTAATCGTAGTCATTCTTTTCATCTTTATGTCGGGCTTCTCTGCTCAGGCAGGCGGCAACAACCAGAAGATGATGAATTTCGGCAGAAGCCGTGCTACTATGGTGAGTGCGCAGGATGCCAGGAAGATTAACTTTAACAATGTTGCGGGTATAGCCGAGGAAAAGGAAGAACTGATGGAAATCGTGGATTTCCTGAAGGATCCCAGGAAATACATCGATTTGGGAGCACGTATTCCAAAGGGTGTTATTCTGGTGGGACCTCCCGGAACAGGTAAGACCCTGCTTGCCAAGGCCGTAGCAGGAGAAGCAGGAGTACCATTTTTCTCCATCTCCGGTTCGGATTTCGTGGAAATGTTCGTAGGTGTAGGCGCATCCCGTGTTCGTGACATGTTCGCGGAAGCCAAGAAAAATGCACCTTGTATAGTATTTATCGATGAGATTGACGCAGTAGCCAGACGTCGTGGTGCCGGCATGGGCGGCGGCCATGATGAGCGTGAGCAGACTCTGAACCAGATGCTGGTAGAGATGGTCGGTTTCTCTGTAAATGAGGGCATTATAGTGATGGCTGCCACCAACCGTGTGGATATTCTGGATCCGGCCATTATGCGTCCCGGCCGTTTTGACCGAAAGGTATATGTAAATCGTCCGGATGTTCAGGGCAGAGAAGATATCCTTAAGGTTCATGTGAAAAACAAGCCTATCGGCGACGATGTTAATTTGAACGAAATTGCCCGTACCACTGCAGGCTTTACAGGTGCGGATTTGGAAAATCTCCTGAATGAAGCAGCTATCAATGCGGCTCGTCAGGGCAATAAGTTCATTAAATCCGAAGATATCAAGAAGGCCTTCATCAAGATCAGCATAGGTGTAGAGAAGAAGAGCAAGGTTATTTCCGACAAGGAAAAGAAGATGACAGCTTATCACGAAGCAGGTCACGCTATTCTTTTCCACCTCCTTCCGGATATGGGGCCTGTCTATACAGTATCTATAATTCCTGCAGGCGGTGCCGGCGGTTATACCATGCCTCTGCCTGAAAAGGATGAAATGTATCTGACCAAGAGCAAGATGCTTCAGCATATCGTGGTGGATTTCGGTGGAAGAGCAGCGGAAAAACTGATTTTCGGCGAGGAAACCACAGGCGCATCTCAGGATATCAAGCAGGCTACGCAAACTGCCCGCCAGATGGTAACCAGATATGGTTTTTCAGAAAAGCTGGGGCCTATCCTCTACGAGGCTGATGATGAGGAAGTGTTTGTGGGACGTGATTATGGTCATACAAAGACTGTCAGTGAGAAGACTCAGGACCTTATCGACGAGGAAGTAAAGAAGATTATTACAGATTCAAATGCGGAAGCAGAGAAGATACTTACTGAAAATATGGACACTCTCCACAAGGTTGCAAACCTCCTTTTGGAAAAAGAAAGAATCACGAGAGAAGAATTTGAGGCCCTGTTCGTATAATGAATTCATTAAGATATTTCTACTCGGATGAGACGGAGCTTTTCCGTACGCCGATGTTTGTAAAACCAAATGAGAATATTACAGTTAGATTCAGATGCCCCAAGGGGCTGGAGAATCCGCCGGTGCTTATCAGCGATATTTTCGAAATGCCTATGGAAAAGGAATCGGAAAGTAAGCGTTTTGACTACTATGCCTGTACCTTTAAGGTGGGTGACAGGCGCCTGAACTATGGCTTTAAGGCTTTTTACGAGGGACGAGTATATTACTATGTTCTGGGTGGTATGAAGGATTTCTTCGACTGGGGAGAGACCTTCAGTATTATTCCCGGTTTTTATATTCCCTCCTGGGCTATCGGTACTGTAATGTATCAGATTTTTACCGACCGCTTTTACAATGGCAGCAAATCAAACGACGTGGTGGCCGGTGAGTACTACTATGCAGGTCAGCCTGTAGAACAGGTATTCGACTGGAATGCTCCTGTTAAATCACTGGATGTGGGACGCTTTTACGGGGGAGATATTCCCGGAATAATGAAGAAGCTGGATTATCTCCAGGAGCTGGGGGTAGAGGTGCTTTATCTTAATCCTGTATTCGTATCACCCTCCAATCATAAGTATGATTGTCAGGATTATGACTATGTGGATCCGCATCTCACAGTCATTACCAAGGATGTGGGCGATGCCGGTACCTATGGTAATAACAGATATGTAATTCGTACCACCTATCAGGAAAATCTGGAGGCCAGCAACAGGTACTTCGCAGAATTTTGCGACGAAGTGCACAAGAGGGGCATGCGCATTATTCTGGACGGTGTTTTCAACCATTGCGGCTCCTTCAATAAATGGATGGACAGAGACGGCTACTACTCTGCCAATACAGGTGGTGAAGCCGGAGCTTATAACTCTAAGGATAGCAGATACAGGAATTTCTTCAGATTCGGTAATCCCGATGACCGTAACTCCTATGAGGGCTGGTGGGGCTTTGATACCCTGCCGAAGCTTAATTATGAGGATTCCGAGGAATTGTGCGAGTATATCTGCAGAATCGGTCAGAAATGGGTATCACCGCCTTATAATGTAGATGGCTGGAGACTGGATGTGGCCGCGGATTTGGGACACAGTTCCGACTTTAATCATGCTTTTTGGAAAAGGTTCAGAAAAGCAGTGAGAGAGGCGAATCCGGAGGCCGTGATTTTGGCTGAGCACTATGGAGATGCCGGACCTTGGCTTCAGGGAGATGAATGGGATACCATCATGAACTACGATGCCTTTATGGAGCCTCTGACCTGGTTTTTAACCGGTATGGAAAAGCATTCCGACGAATACAAGGACTGGATGGTGAATAACTATGAGGCCTTCCAGGGACAGATGTTTAATGCGGTCAGAGTGCTCTCACATGGCTCTATGTATGCAGCCATGAATCAGCTGTCCAATCATGATCATTCCAGATTTTTAAGCCGCACCAATCACGTGGCGGGCCGTGTTCAGTATCTGGGGCCTGAGGCTGCAGACAAGGACGTGGACAAGGCTGTTTTTGCCGAGGCTGTGGTATTTCAGATGACCTGGCCGGGCAGTCCTACCATCTACTATGGTGATGAGGCAGGACTGTGTGGCTTTACAGACCCGGACAACAGACGTGCCTACCCCTGGGGCAGGGAGGATAAGCAGCTGATTGAGCTACATAAGAGTCTTACCGCTATCAGGAGAGTTTGTCCTGTGCTTCGTACCGGTGGGCTTTTGCCTTTATACTCAGAAAGAGGTATCATCTGCTTTGCCAGATACGATAAAAATAACCTCATTGTGACCATTCTCAACAATAATGACGAGGAGGTAGAGGTGCCGGTGGATCTGGAGCCTCTGGACATGGATTTCCTTCGTCTGGTCAGAATGTATGCCACCGATAAGGATGGCTTCAGGGATGAAACCAAGTTTTACTTTGTGGAAAACTTTAAGGTTATGGTACCGATGAAGCCTAAATCCTCCATGATTTTAAAGGGATTTATTGAATAATTTTGAGTTTTTATATGCAATCATAAATAAAGGCTAAACCTTTTATCAACAAAGTGTGGATGCTATTGCTTGAAAGCACCTGTCTATGTTAAATTTTCATGGGCAGGTGCGTCTTTTTTATATTTTACGCCTAATATTCCAAGTGATGTGGAGCATTTATGAAGAGGCAGTCGGGGAACGGAAAGAAAAAAAGCAGAAGAATAGCAGGAGTTTTCCTTGCTATTTTGACAATAATTGTTGCCAGTGCCGGTGGGACTTATTTTCTCAGGGCACAGGTCAGAAGCGGCTGTGAAAAAGCCATGGCTTTAGCAGCGGAAAAAAACAGAGAAGATGTAAGCAATGAGCTTAATCACAGAATCGTTTACCTGGATATGTTGGCAAAACTCCTGGGGGGCAACGAAGAAGAAAAAACTCTTCCGGACCTGAAAAAAATGCGCGATATGGCTAAGGCTCTTGAAGTGGGAATTTACTTCGACCAGGACGGACAGTTTTACCTGTCGGATGGCTCCTCCGGACAATTTGCGGATGATACCATGCGTAAGAGCGTTGAGAACAATGCCTATTCGATTTTGGCCATGAATATTCCGGAAATGGGTAATATGACATGCCTTACCATTGTCCTTCCCATCATCGAAGGCAAGGTTGTAAAGGGAATAGTTTTCGGATATTTTGATATTGTTGAGTTTATTGATATTTTTTCAAAGCCTGTATATGAAAACAGTGGCTTTTCATTTCTGGCAGATAAACAAGGCAACGTTATAGTGCCGGCCACAGCGTTTTCTTCCATCGATGAAGCAGGAAATTTGGAAATTGATGGTGTTCAGAACCGGGAGGGATTGAAAATCCTGGTTGGGAATATCTGCAAGAACGGAGCAGGGAAAATAGAGGTGGACGCTGATGGCGTCAGAAGCTTTGTTTACGGTGTGCCTCTTGAGAATTACACCGAGCTGGCTGTAATTACGTTGGTGGACATTGTTACAATTTATAAAAATGTATTCAGAGTATCCGCAGGCGTAATTATAGTTTCCGGACTTTTGATTGTGGCGCTATTGGTGCAGTTCATAACCGCGTTAAGGGGTGAAAAGAACAAGAAGAAGGAAATTGCGGAAGCAGTCAACACGGATGCTTTAACAGGACTTTCCACCAAGCCCTTCCACAAGAAGGAATGCGAGAATATCCTTAAAAAATCCAAGAGTAATTATGCCTATATAGTAATGGATGTATCGGATTTCAGTGCTATCAATGCGGCCTGTGGCTATGATTTTGGCAGTGATGTGCTTAAACATATCGGTAAGACCCTGCAGGACGAGGTGGAAAAAAACGAATGCTGCAGCCGTACAAGCGCAGATCACTTTGCGTTGATGGTAAAGTACGAGAATCAGGACAAGCTGATGGAAAGGCTCTATTCGATTTGTGACAGGGCCGGAGTGGTGCCTGAAGAAATACGAACCGGGGCAGGCAGATACAGAAAAGAGAATATAGTTTTTAACTGTGGCGTATATTTGATTCAGAGCCATAATGAAGACATAAATCGTATTCGTGCCAGGGCCAATACAGCCAGAAAGAGTCTTAAGAAAGCTATTCATACTCAGATTGGCTTTTACAATGATGACGACTTCCGCAAGAAGATGGAAAATCACGACCTGGAGATGGATCTTCTGAAGGCTGTGGCCAATAATGAAATGGTGGTTTTTTTACAGCCTAAATACAGCGCTGTCAGCGAGGAAATGAACGGAGCGGAGGCTTTGGTCCGCTGGAATCACCCCACAAAAGGAATGATTGGCCCCAATCTGTTTATTCCTGTAGCAGAGGGTGACGGATATGTTAAGGTGATTGACTTTTTCGTGTTTAATACAGTCTGCGAGCAGTTGAGCAAGTGGTTAAAGGAAGGTTACAAGGGCTTGACTGTTTCTGTTAACTTCTCCAGACGACATCTTACCGATGAAGACTTTATAGAGAGCCTCAGCCGGATAGCTGATGAGCACGGAGTAGAGCATAAGTGGCTGGAAATAGAACTTACGGAGACGGCTGACTTCAACGATATGGATCAGCTCCTTAATGTTATGTATAAGATAAAGGAAGCAGGCTTTGGTCTGGCCATGGATGACTTCGGCAGCGGCTATTCATCACTGCAGCTTCTCATGAAAATGCCGGCGGGCGTTCTGAAAATGGACAAGAGCCTGATTGAAGATTGCGCCAAGGACAACGATGTGGACAATAAGATGGCTGCCAATATTATTTCTTTGGCACAGGGACGCGGCCACAGCGTAGTGGCAGAAGGTGTAGAGACCGAAGAGCAGAAGGATATCCTTAGAGATGCCAACTGTGATACCATTCAGGGTTATTACTACTCCAAGCCTATTACAATACAGGCTTTCGAGGCCCTGATGGCTAAATAGAATATTGCATAAATTAAGAAAACCCCTGTTTCTCGTGACTGAGAGACAGGGGATTTTTGCGCTTGATTATTTTATTGCCTTTATGGTGAAAAATCTGAAAAGAATCAGGTAATAGGCCCAGAAGAAAAGTCTTATAAGCACATACATTATGAGGAGCAGCAAGGGGATGGATTTGGCAGCGGGATATTCCGGCACCGTGTTTACCAGGCTTTGATTCCAAATGAAGAGTAAGAGGGTCATTAGGATAAAATTAAAGGAATGAGCCCTGCTGTAACTGTCTGAGTACTTATATTTTTTTCTGAGGAGAGGAAGAGGAAGGGAAGCCTCATCCTCTTTTTCGGTGGGATGGCCTTTTTTCTGGATTTCATGAAGTACCAGAGGGATAATGAGATCGAACACACAAAGGTAGAGTGGAATCGGGTTATAATAACTGTTGATGGTGAAGATAATGAAGGCAGCAAAAAGCATGGCGGCTTCTGCTCTGTCAGCCACCAGTACGCCTCTGAATGCCGCTATTCTTTTTAACAGTCTGTCCATTTCGAGAAGCTCCTGTTTTTTCTTTTCCTGATCAGGTGTCATGCCATCTCCTTATATATATCTCATTATTGAACGAGGTGAAATATATCTCCTTTTAGCGTATTTGCGTGCAATTACGGATAGATAAATGATATCAAAAAAGCAGCCCGCTGTCTACGAGTGGAGAGGATAAAGACGTAGAAAAGTGGACGCCGGGGTTAATTTTTTTTAGAAGTGAGCCGATAAAGAAGAATAGGAAAAACTATAATCAAAGCACAAAAAGCAATTGATAATTTTTAAGAAATTGTTTATAATATTTTCATCTGTATTCTTGAAAGGCTTAAGAGAAAATGTGGATTTAAAAGCCGGGAAAAGCTTTGCAGGGAAAGCGGAATACAGCTTGAAAGGAGTAATAATATATGTTTGGTTACGACATTGGAATTGACTTGGGTACAGCAACTGTTTTGGTATATATAAAGGGTAAGGGTGTAGTTCTCACAGAGCCTTCCGTAGTGGCTTTTGACCGCGATACTAATAAGATTCGTGCTATCGGTGAAGAGGCTCGTCGTATGATTGGCCGTACTCCCGGTAACATCGTTGCCGTAAGACCTTTGCGTCACGGCGTTATTTCTGACTATACAGTTACAGAGAAGATGCTTAAGCACTTTGTAAATAAGGCTATCGGCAGACATCGTTTCGGCAAGCTTCGCGTATCTATCTGCGTACCTTCAGGTGTTACTGAAGTTGAGAAGAGAGCGGTTGAGGATGCAGCCTACACTATCGGTGCCAAGAGCGTTGCTATCATCGAGGAGCCTATTGCAGCAGCTATCGGTGCAGGTATTGATATTACCAAGCCTTGCGGTAACATGGTTGTTGATATCGGTGGTGGTACTACAGATATCGCTGTTATCTCTCTGGGCGGCACTGTAGTCAGCACCTCTATCAAGTCGGATCGTAGCCATGTCGTTCTGTGGGCCAAGGAGTTGGTTTCAAGTGTTGTCTTCCTAAGACCGCTTGGCCTCCGACTTGATATTACCAAGCCTTGCGGTAACATGGTTGTTGATATCGGTGGTGGTACTACAGATATCGCTGTTATCTCTCTGGGCGGCACTGTAGTCAGCACCTCTATC
>JAZUHR010000220.1:0-8982 GCA_045641825.1 Lachnospiraceae bacterium | reverse complement strand
CAATATAAAAGTGTCGTTACTTGCAATCAGGTGAATTTTATATGCTTCTATTTACCTCTATTTACCTTCCAACTTCTTGATTATGGCATCTTCATCGATTTTTCTGTTGCATTTCGTATGCAATTGTAGTACAATTGCATTACAGAAAGGAGTTGATACTATGGCGCAACAAGCTACAGTTTCTGCAAGAATCGATGCAACCGATAAGGCTCAGTTTGATCATTTCTGCGAAGAAATCGGTCTTTCTACCTCTTCATTAATCAATGTATTTGTAAAAAAAGTTATCCGTGAGCATCGTATTCCATTTACTATTGAAGCAGATCCATTTTATGGTGAAAACAACATGAACTTTCTCAAAGAAAGTATTGATCAAATTAAATCCGGCCATACAGTTACCAAAACTTTAGAGGAATTGGAGGCTATGGAAGATGCCTAATGTTTCATGCCGCGATCACTATTAAAAAACTGCAAGAGTGATAGTATAATCACTTTTGCAGTTTTTTATTTTGCAGATAACTATTTACCTTCTAGTTTTTTGATTATGGCATCTTCGTCGATGGGAGTTAGGGACTCAAATTTGCCATCCTCCAGCATATCCTGATATAGGTTATAGGCGTAGTACTTGGGAGTATATGGTGTAAATCCGTTCTTCTCCTTTCACCAATACAGACGATGTTTTTGTGGATTATTCCCGAATCATAAAAAAGAACTGCAAAAATGATATCACTATCACTTTTACAGTTCAATATTTTCATATCTATGGTTGTCTTACTTGACGTCCTCTGTAGGGATAGTCAGTGTGACGAAGCTATACTTCGGAAGCTTTATCGCACCGTCCACTGGCACAGGGAACATATGTGTGGCCACACGTTCAGGCTCCTCGAAAGAATTGAAGGCTGCGGGCTCATCACCTGTCAGCAGGTAGCATGTTGCCTTATCTGCCACAGAGCCGAAGGCAGTCAGGTCCAGATTTGCTTCCATATCATTTTCCCCGGTGTTGACTACGCGGAGGATGATAGCCTTGGTTTTTTCATCGTAGGATGCTGAGTAGAAAAGGCCGGCAGCCTCTGCATCGGTGTCGCACTGTGTCTTAAGGGTGTAAGTGCCTACATTATTGGCATACATCTTCTGCACGTAGTAACTGGGTGAGCCGTAAGCGTGCATGCCGTCGAACCAGATCATATCCGGCGCCCACTGGGTATAGCCCTCTCTGGCCAAAAGGGGGGCGTAACTGGACATGATAACCACGTCGCAATTCCTCATAACTCCGGTCAGGAAAGCCGCCTCGGACAGGGCGCCCATCAGGGTATTGCCACTCTTTTCAGAGCCGGGACGACGGGGATGTGCGGCATATTCGCCGGAGAATACCTTGACTTTTCTGTCATAGTCGTCATAGAAGTGAGTATTTTCCAGGAACCACTCAGGGCTCATATAGTAGTGTTCGTCGATAGCATAGGCGAAATTCTCTTTGTCCTCGTTTTCATGATAGAAATTCCAAGCGGCGTCATAGCGCTCGGTGTGAACGTCAGGGCCGGCGGAGCCTATGAGTTTCATGTCGGGATACTTTTCATGAATAGCCTTTTCAAAGATTCTGTAGCGCTCAAAAAAGTCTACTTCCTCTGTCTGCCACTGCTCATTGCCGATGCCCAGGTATTCCAGGCCGAAAGGCTCGGCATGACCCATCTCAGCACGAAGTGCCCCCCACTTGGTAGTGGTATCGCCGTTGGCAAATTCGATGAGGTCCAGAGCGTCATTCACGTATTCCATGAAGGCGGGGTCTGTGGTCTCTACCCACTCGTGACACTGGTACTGGCAGGCCAGGCCTACGTTGCACACAGGCAGAGCCCGGGCGCCGATATACTCGCAGAGCAGGAAATACTCAAAGTAGCCCAGTCCCAGAGTCTGATTGTAGTGGGAGAACCTGGTGGTATAGTTGTTGGATTTATCTGTGCCGTGCACTGCCCATCTGTTCCAATTGGAGCGCCTCTTCTTGGGGTCCCCCACACTCTTTTTCCACTGATAGCGGTTCTCCAGAGAGTTGCCCTCGATGATGCAGCCGCCGGGGAATCTCAGGAAGCCCGGGTGAATGTCACGGAGCATATTGGCCAGATCTGCACGGAAAACGCCGGACACGGCATCCCCGGGGAAGAGGGAAATAAAGTCAAAATCGGCCTGACCGGGCTTATCCAGAGTAATCACCAGATTGGCACCGCTCACATTATTTCTGGCAACAAATTGGCCCTTGTACTCGGTCCAGCCTGTGTTATGGGCAGCATCTATTTTTTCAGCCCAGAGGCAGTCCCGGCCCTTATAAACGGAAATGGTTATCCCACCGTCGTACTGCGCTGCATTCATCCAGAAGGTGTAGCGGTAATTTAAGCCGGCTTTCAGGCAGAGTCCGTCATAGGACTTATTGGTAAAACCTGAATTGGCGCGCAGGGTGCGCACATGCAGATAGTGGGGATTTTCCTCGGTGAGAGGCTGCTCCGTGCGTGTCTCCATAGCCACAAAGGGGCAGTCCTTGGGGTACTTGTACCAGCCGTAAATGCCGTCGTACTCGGGGCAGTAGGCATCATTGGTACCGGTGGTCTTGTAGAACTCGAAAGACCTGTTCTCTATCATCTCGGCGAAAATACCGCCGTCCCCCGCATAGTTTATATCCTCGAAAAAGAGGCCGAACATGCGTGGATTGGTGTCGTGAAGTTTTTCTTTTGTGATTGTGAGATTCATGGTATCTCCTTTTGTGAAACGAAGTGAAATTTTCTTATTTTTCGTGCTCATTATATCGTTATTTTCTTTAACAGACAAGGTCTTTCCCTTAATACTCGAGCATAATTGCTACTGTAAGGTTTGTAAATAGTTCAAAAAATCGCTTTTTTAATTATTGACGTATAGTAAAGCCTGATATATAATTTGATTGTAATTCGGCAGACTTTATAATTGCCGAATTATAATAAACATTTGAGGACGAAAATATGACCGTAGAGAACACCATTTCCAACGACCAGCTAATACTGTCAATTGATGAACTTAAAGCCAAAGGCCTTACTCTTTATAAGATAAATCAGCTTGTAGAAACAGGAACTCTTAAAAAACTTAATAAAAAACATTATGAGAATACCCATTTTTCAGGTGAAGAATCGGACTTTTACTATGCCTATGCATATGTACCCAACGGAGTGGTGTGCCTGCTGAGTGCGGCTGTATATTATAATCTTACAACATATATACCGAGTGCGGTAGATGTGGCAATAAGACGAAAAGCGAGGGTCTCAACACTGCCGGATTGGCCCGAGGTCAAGCTGTTTTATTACACTGACGAAAGGTTTGAGCTGGGCGCTACCATGGTTGCTGACGGAAAGAACAGTTTTCGCATCTATGATATCGAAAAAACCGTTGTTGATATTGTTTTCTACAGAGAAAAGGTCGGTATCGAGGAGACAAAAGAAATCCTTGTAAATTATTTAAGCAGAAAAGACAGAAATCTTAATCGCCTGATCAGGTATGCAGAACTTATGAAGTGTGGCGATATCATGAAAAAATATCTGGAGGTGCTTGTATGACAAATGCGGAGTCAGTCAAGGCGAGACTGAAAAATCTTACAGAAAAAAGTGGTGGGACAATGCAGGATAAGCTGACAATCTATGCGTTGGAACGTTCTATTTACAGATTATCCATTTCAAAGTATGCAGACAGATTCACTCTTAAGGGCGGTATTTTCTTGTATGCACTTTTTGATAAGCAATTTGCATGTATGACAATGGATATTGACTTGCTGGCGCAGAAAATACCGAATGATGCCGGTGAAATGAAGAAAGTATTCGAAGACATTTTCTCTATAGAGTACGACGACGCATTGAAGTACGATTTGGCTTCACTGGATGTGCACAATATCACTGACTTCAAGGAATATCATGGTGTAAACGTATCTGTTAATGCCTTCCTTGATAGAACGAAAATACCGGTGTCAATTGATATTGGTTTCGGTGACATTATATATCCTGAAAGAATGCAGATGGAATTTCCTGTCCTACTGGATATGGATGAGCCTAAAGTGTATGCCTATTCAATATCTTCTGTAATTGCTGAAAAATTTGAAGCCTTCGCTTCACTTGGGCTTATTAACGGCAGATACAAAGATTTCTATGACATATACTTATTAGCCAAAAAATTTGATCTTTCAGGACCTGAACTTCAAGAGGCAATACAGGAAACTTTTGCACATAGAGGAACCGATTTTGACGACATTGTAGCTTTTAAAGACGATTTTATAACAGATACCATAAGGCAGAATCGATGGACAGCATTTGTTAAAAAGAAAAAAGCAATGGAAGATATTAGCTTTGAGGATGCTATCAAATTGATCAAAAAAGTATTACTGCCGATTGTAGAAGCAATTATAGCAGACACAAAATTCGCCAAGAAGTGGTCTTGTAAAGAGCAACGGTGGCAATGATGCAGGATAAATAACTACATTTCATTATTTCAATAAAAAATCCTCTGAAGAATATCCAGAGGATTTTTACACACATAGATATGTCGTCGACGCAATCTTGCATCTCGTGTAAGCTTTGCAGAGCAAAGCTTACAGGTCACAGTTATTCACAGTTCTTGGGAATGGAAGTACGTCTCTGATGTTACCCATACCGGTCAGGTACATAACGCATCTCTCGAAGCCCAGACCGAAGCCTGCGTGACGTGCTGAGCCGTACTTACGAAGGTCCAGATAGAACTGGTAATCCTCTTTCTTGAGCCCCAGCTCATCCATGCGCTTGGTCAGGAGATCGTAATCGTCCTCACGCTGGGAACCACCGATAATCTCACCGATACCCGGTACCAGACAGTCCATAGCGGCTACTGTCTTGCCATCCGGATTCAGCTTCATGTAGAAAGCCTTGATTTCCTTCGGATAATCTGTAACAAATACAGGGCGCTTGAAGATTTCCTCTGTCAGATATCTCTCATGCTCTGTCTGCAGGTCGCAGCCCCAGGATACCTTGTAATCAAACTTGTCGTTGTGCTCTTCAAGCATCTTGATGGCTTCTGTGTAAGTAACATGGCCGAATTCGGAATTCAGGACATGGTTCAGTCTCTCAAGAAGGCCTGTATCTACACGCTGGTTAAAGAAGGCCATTTCCTCAGGTGCATTCTCCAGCACGTAGCGGATAACATACTTAATCATGGACTCTGCCAGAATCATATCGTCCTTGAGATCAGCGAAAGCGATTTCCGGCTCGATCATCCAGAACTCGGCAGCATGACGTGTGGTATTGGAATTTTCTGCACGGAAGGTAGGTCCAAAGGTGTAGATATTCTTGAATGCCATAGCAAAAGTCTCGCCGTTCAACTGACCGGAAACTGTCAGATTGGTAGGCTTGCTGAAGAAGTCCTGTGTGAAATCTACGGTACCGTCAGGATTTTTTGGAATATTGTTCAAATCCAGTGTGGTCACCTGGAACATCTCGCCTGCGCCCTCACAGTCAGAGCCTGTAATAAGTGGAGTATGAACATATACGAAGTTTCTCTCCTGGAAAAACTTGTGGATAGCGTATGCACAGAGAGAACGTACTCTAAATACTGCCTGGAACATATTTGTTCTGGGACGGAGATGTGTCATGGTACGAAGATACTCAAGGCTGTGACCCTTCTTCTGCAGAGGATAATCAGGTGTGGAAGGACCCTCTACGAATACCTCTGTAGCCTGAATCTCGAAAGGCTGCTTAGCCTCCGGAGTAGCCACCAGCATACCCTTAACGATAATGGCTGCGCCTACGTTCAGCTTGCACACCTCGTTAAAATTCTCCATTGTATCATGATAAACTATCTGTAAGGTTTCAAAAAATGTACCATCGTTCATTACGATGAAACCGAATGTCTTTGAATCTCTGACGGAACGTACCCAGCCGCCAACGGTAACTTCAGTACCTACATACTTTTCTTTTTCGCGGAAAAGCTCGCGTACACTAACTAACTCCATATATTTTCTTCCTTTCAATGGATTTACACTATCTCATAAATATAAAACTAAAGCCGCTTTTTGTCAATGAAAAAGGCCTCACTACGGGATAATCCGCTGTCAATCATATTTTTATATCAATCTGAGAGGATTATCCCGGGGTTTTACGGGGATAATCCTCTCAGATTAATATTTTTTCACAAAAACACCACCGGTTTTCCGGTGGTGTCAGACTGTAGACAAACTATGTTTTTGTTACTTATATTCCTTTGCCAATTTTTCAAAGACACTTAAGCTCTTCTCTATCATCTCGGTCTGAACACAGTATGCGATACGCACATGGCCGGGGCATCCGAAGTCGGTGCCGGGTACCAGAAGCAGGTCATACTTCTTGGCTCTTTCGCAAAAAGCGTAGTCATCGAGCTCCAGTGAACGTGGGAACATGTAGAAAGCGCCCTGTGGCTTCACGCAGGTAAAACCCATGGAGGTAAGGCCGTCGTAGAGCACATCGCGGTTTTTATTGTAGATAGAGATATCAGACGTGGCAGTAGCGCATTTTCCTGCGACTCTCTGGAAAAGTGAAGGCGCATTGACATAACCCAGAATACGGCCTGCTCCGCATATTGCCGCATATACGTCTTTCGCCTCCTCCATCTCGTCAGGCACCAGCACGTAGCCGATACGCTCCCCCGGCAGTGACAGTGACTTGGAGAAAGAGTAGCACACAAAAGTATTCTTATAGTACTTGGTTACAAAGGGGATTTTAAAGCCGTCAAAAACTATCTCACGGTATGGCTCGTCGGAAATCAGGTAAATCGGGTGGCCATACTTTTTCTCAGCCGCTTCCATAATCTCAGCGATACGCCGGATGGTAGCTTCGGAGTAAACGGCGCCGGAGGGATTGTTGGGAGTATTGATGATGACAGCCTTGGTATGCTCGGTAATGGAGGCCTCAAAAGCGGCAAAGTTCATCTGGAAGGACTCGGGGTCTGCAGGTATAAGCACACATTTTCCCCCTGCGGTATTTTCGATCCAGCACTTATACTCAGGAAAGTAAGGCGCAGGCACGATAAATTCGTCTCCCAGGCACGCGATAGCCTTTAACACAATGCAAATAGAGGCTGCAGCGCCTACCGTCATATAGAAATTATCCTTATTGAAATTCGTTCCAAAACGCGAGTTCAAGCCATCTGCCATAGCCTGTCTCACCCACTCCAGACCTGTAGCACTGGTATAGCCGTGAAGCACGTCTGCACGCTCTGTGGACACAAATTCATTGATCACATCTGTCACCAGCTGCGGTGGCTCTACACTGGGATTACCCAGCGAAAAATCGTATATATTCTCACGTCCCACAATCTTTGCTCTGGCATTGCCATACTCAAAAATCTCACGAATCGTAGAACGCTTTTTTCCAAGTCCCATCATTGCTTCGTTTATCATAATCACGCGCCTCTTTCCAGAAAATTTTAAATTATTATACATTAATCGCCACAATATAACAAGAGTTTGGCATAGGTGAGATACAGCAAAAGCCATCATCAAGTTTCCGCATAACACGTAGCCATCGCTGATGTCACCACTGTTACTCACCACAGAAAAAAATAATAAATTTATTCCCATTCTTGACAACAAAGGTGTTCATATGGTAAGTTCTCAAAGGTTTTGTAATCTATTATAAAAAAGTATTGTGTAATTAACGAAACAGATGCAGGATGGGATAATTCAAACCCAAATTATGTATCAAATACTACTATTTTTACAGCACAATACGGTATACGAATAGAAAAACATTACAACCCTTTATTTTCGACGAAGTATTCAAGTTATGATTCATTAAAGAATATAACGGTAGATAGTAAGTATGCATATGCAAACTGGAATGGACAGGAATAAAATTGTTTTTCTCACCTTAATTGCAGTAGTAATTTTAACAATTTTTACTGTATATAATCATGTAAAAATGACAACCTTTAACAGGGCGATAGATAATAGCGAGGCTGATTTTGTAGCAAGAGTACTTTTAAATCCTTATCTTACAATAACAGACTTGGAAGTTTACGTTTACAAAGGAACCGCGTTTTATCACGTAAACAAAACACAAAGGCACTACGAAACCGGTGAAATTGTAAAGTCAGAGAATGCTTATATTATTCGAAGTGGCGAAATCGAATCAATACTGAACATAAATTGGACCAATGCAGACAAAGAACCATATCAATCGAAATTTGATTTCTATGAACAAGCTCAGAATAAGGGCAAATGTAAAGTGTACACAAAAGAAGAAATCTGTGATTTGTTAATTTCTTATAATTCGGAAACTGCAGCCAGCGGCAACAGCAAAGAGGAATTACTGGAAAGGCATAAGTAATTTTCCTGGTGGTCTGCTATTTTGTATGGGACGTCCGTAACAAACACAGAAATCTAATCGAGTTCAGACACTAAGGAGTGAACAAGAACAGCCCCCACATCATAAAATTAATAAATTAGCCCATTAATAATCGATATCTTTATGTAATACTACATCCTGCCAAAATTTTGCTTCAATCCTTCCATCCTATAGCAAGCGATTCCCAAAGGAATACATCGGATAGTTGCGCAAAATATCAAATTTTACGCAATAATGCATTGACTTGCTCATATGCGTCTCTTTTTATCATTTCTATTTCATCCTCGTCCATTAAATCCATAAAATCTGCTACATCCTTCGGACCTGCATGTTTTTCAGACGCAAACTTCTCCTGCAACTTCTGCTTCATTTCTTGGATAATTGGCTTATCAGAAACATTCTTGAATTCTTCTGCCAAAGAATCTTGTCCTCCAACATAATGCTTAATTATAAAATATATATCATAAGCATCTTTAGCCTTTCCTCTTCCCATTGCTGCAGTTTTCATTATTATGTAAGGAACAACAGCAACCACATTTACTACTGCTGTATCAATGGCTCCATCTACTCTTTCAGCTTCAACTTTTACTTGCTGAGGCGGAAATTCAAATGCAAAATTACCACCTGTGGCTTTCAG
>JAZUHR010000219.1:0-8149 GCA_045641825.1 Lachnospiraceae bacterium | reverse complement strand
GTAATATAAATTTTATAGACATTTTGGGAATTTGGGAGGTAAATAGTGAAGAATTTTTTCATGAAAAAGAAGAGTATAATAGCCTGCTTCCTGCTGGTAATGCTGGTGGTGCTTGAGATTACCCCGGGTGTTGCCGCTCATGCAGCTGCAGAGGATTATACCGTTAAGGTTACACTGGGCTATGAAGGACGCCAGGAGGTATCAGTGCATGTACCTGTGACTATCGAAATCACCAGCATCAAGTCTGATTTTGATGGCAGCGTTCAGGTTACCGTTCCGGGTAGAAACGGTAATATTATGTATGAGCAGCCTCTGAGTCTGGCCAAGAGAACTACGAAAAAGGTGCAGATGGCCCCTATGTTTTATATTTCCGGCAGCGAAATATATATAGCCCTGGTAAATAAGAAGGGCAAGGTCGTATATGCGGATTATGCTATCACGAATGTGACTACCAACCGTAACTACGTGAAGGTGGGAATATTAAGTGACGACTATGCAGTTACCCGTCTTTTTGATAATAAGAGTTTTAACAGCAGTTATTTCTCTGAATTGAGATTAAATGCCGTGGAGCTTAAGATTGAGGATATTTACGAAAATTGCGAGGCTATGGACAGCCTTGATGTGATTGTCGTGTCTAATTTTTCCACAGATCTCCTTACTGATAAGCAAGTAAAGGCTATCGAGGGCTGGGTAAATAACGGCGGTCTCCTTTTCATCGGCACAGGCGACAGCTATAAGAAGACTATGGAAGGCCTTAAGAGCTTCATCAATTTCAAGGATAATGGTCTTATCGATGTAAAGACGGATTTCGCGGGCGAAGAGGTCTTTAATATAAGCGGATCCAGCATCTACAACAAATATACCAAGAGGGATGTATTGGAATTTATGGGGGACCACCGCTGGGAATTACAAGATCTTATTAACGACATAGATCAGGTTATTTATAGTGTTCTTTGTTTAGATATTTCGAACGAGGTGAAGTCGGGAGAGACCATGGATCTCAGCAAGTATTTTTCGAAGATCTGGGAAAATGACGGCTGGCGCTCTATGTCTGATATGTTCTATTATACCGATTGCTGGATCAGTGATGAACACCATTATTATGATAATTTCAAGGAAATGCACTATGATGGTATGAGCACCGGTATATATGACATAAATTACCTCCTCTTCCAGGACTTCTGTAAGCAGGTGGTATTTAACGCTATTATTGCCAACTATATTGAAGAGCAGCTTCATGAAAGCGCTGATCCCTACATAATCTTTTCAGAGCCTGAAAATAATATTGGAGGCTATGAGTCCTTTGATTACAGTGTTGTGGATGCCACCATCTGGGACTTTGATTTCAGTGATATAAAGATTGCCGGAACCGACAGACGGACCAACGAAGAAATCGATATTTTTGAGATTAAGAAGCAGGGAAAAGGTAACATCGTTATGGCAGCTATGGATTTTTCAAAGAATCCATTTGTTACCTACAGAAACGGAGACAAAATCCTTACCAAGATTATCGAGGATCTGATTGGCTCCGATATGCTTATGAGAATGAAGAATTATGATCCGAATCCTTGGGGCTGGGGTTATAACCAGAAAAATGAAGATTACGCTTCACTTATGGAAAAGCTTACTGCCAACAAGACAGTTCCGGTAGCGGTATATTTCCTGGTATTTGCCTTGTATATAGCCGGCTGCTTTATTCTTTTCTCAGTGCTTAAAAAGAAAAAGAAATCATTGCTTCTCTGGCCGCTTATCGGAGCAGCGGCGCTGGTAACTTCAGTGCTTGTATTTTTATTAAGTTTCTCCACAAGAGCTTCAAAGCCTGTAATTAATATGGTAAGAGTAGTGGATGCTGCCGATAAATCCGGAGTGGTAGATGGATATGCAGGCATTACCCTGCCTAAAAATAAGGAATACAAGATTCTTTTTAATGAAGGTCTTACCAGTAAGTACCTGGATGTCCGTAGTGGATACTACTATGAATCCGAGCCGCTTAACACATATTCTGTGGCCTTTACCGAGCAGGATGGAAAGAGTGGTATTATTTTCAACAATTCCACCATTCTTTCAAAGAAGAATATGATTATTACAGAAGATAATTTTGAGCACGGAGATATTGACTTCACAGGTATGTATCTGGGTGGCAACAAGCGTGGCAGTATTACCAATAATTATGGCTACGATCTGTACGATTGCTGCATTATTCTGGATTCCTGTGTGATTTCTATCGGTACTTTGAAAAATGGAGAGACCATAGATATAGCAGCCTTGCCGGCTCGGGGGACGCTGGATAATTCCTATAGGCTTTCTTCACGCGAGATTTTGAGGGAAGCAGTATTTGGTAAAACAAACACAGCGGACAGAGTAATGGGCTTTAACAATAAGAACATTGTAAGAGACAATACACGCTATAATGCTATAGAGTATGTAGCTGACATAACAGGAATTGAAGTGCTTGCTTACTACTGGGGCAATAATGTTCCTGTGGGACCGGGACCTGATTATTTGCCTCAGATTACAACAGACAGAATGGTATTTATAGGCTTTAATAACAGAACACAGAGTGTGACTGACAGTGATGTTACAGAGGTCATTACAGAAGTAGTATATAAGGAGGCCAACCGTTGATAGAGATTAGAAATTTAAATAAACAGTTCGGCCGCAATAAAGCCCTGGATAATCTAAATCTGACCATTGGTGACGGAGAACTTTTTGGCTTCGTAGGTGCCAACGGTGCAGGTAAGACCACCACCATGAAAATCTGTGTAGGCTTACTGGGAGCTGATTCCGGTGATGTTTATATTGATGGTGAGCAGGTAGTGGGCGAGAAAAAGAGAGATATGAGCAAGGTGGGATATGTGCCGGACTTCTTCGGCGTATATAACAATCTGACTGCTCACGAATACCTGACATTTTTTGCTGCTACATACGATATATGGGGGGATGCAGCAGACAGACTTGCAGATGATCTCTTGGAGCTTGTTAATCTGACAGATAAGAGGGACGTGGACGTAAACGGCCTGTCCCGTGGTATGAAGCAGAGACTTTGTCTGGCCAGAGCCCTGGTGCATAACCCGGAGATACTTTTCCTGGATGAGCCGGCTTCAGGTCTGGACCCTAAGGCGCGTCATGAGTTACGAGAGATTCTTAAGAACTTAACGGCTATGGGCAAGACTGTAGTTATTTCTTCCCACATTCTGCCTGAGCTCATCGAGATGTGTACCAGCATAGGTATTATCAGTCATGGAAAAATGATGTTTAACGGCTCTGTAGCAGAGGCTATTAAGCTGCAGAAGGGAAGAGTGAGCATTGAGCTTACCGTCCTGGACAGAGTAGAAGAGGCATACAATAAGCTTCGAGAATTCCCTGATATTTCCGATATCAATGTGACCGGAAACAGCATTAGCTTTATGTCTGAGGCAGAGCAGGAGACTGATGCGGTTATCCTGAAGCAGCTGATTATGTCCGACATTCCGGTTGTGGAATTCAAGAGAAAGACTGAGAATGCCGAGGATGTTCTTTTGAGTCTTATGGATGGGGGGAATGTAAATGAGTAAAATAGGCAAGGCATTCAGAAATGCCGTTCTTATAAAGGAAGTTCAGACCAAGTCCAAAAGACCATTATTATCCGTATGGATTATGATTTTAAACATAGTTTTGGGCTTGGCGGCACTTATTACCATGATTGCTTTAAATACCGACATAGTCAACAACTACGGTTATGACAGCAATACATTTGTAACATTTTTCACGGTTATTGTAATTATTGAGGCTGTATTGCTTTTCTTTGTTACTCCGGCCATGACCTCAGGTGCCATTTCCAGTGAAAAGGAGCGTCAGACATTGGATGTGCTTCTTACCACGGCTATGACACCCTGGCAGATAATCTGGGGAAAATATTGGTCCTCAATAGCCAATATTCTGGTACTTCTGGTAAGCACACTGCCCTTTATGTCCATTGTATTCCTTTTTGGTGGTGTGTCCTTTTTCAGAGTAATCGGAACACTTATAGCTCTTATCTTAAGCGTGATGTATCTGGGCACCTTTGGTGTGCTTACGTCATCTGCTTTTAAGAAGAGCAACGCAGCTGCTGTAATATGCTATATTTTACTTATGGCAGTAACATTCGGGTCTATTTCACTGGTAGCTTCCATAACAGCTATTTCCAATGGTATTAATGAAGCTATCTGGCAGGCCAATCCGACTATGGTGGGGCAGTATATTATTAAGCCTGACTGGAGCCTGGTTTTCCTGCTTTTCAGTCCGGCCACGGTGGCATATGATGTTTTGACCAGGGGCTTCGGAATGGATATTTTCTTTGGAAATTCAGGACAGGGAATGGGATTTTTTATACATGCTATCACAGACGGCAGACTGTCATATAATTGCTTCCTGGACAGGTACTGGGTAGTAATAGCGCTGGCTGTGCAGCTTTTTGCAGGTTACTGGATCCTCAAACTGGCAGCGGCCAGCCTGAATCCCGTTAAGCGCAGAAAGAAAAACGTTAGAAGTACAGGCGTCAAGGCTTCCACTGTCGCGGTACCTGCGAATGCAGTAGTTACCGATAGGGAAGAAGTGGCTGTGGAAAAGGATGAAGACGGGACAAAGCAGTAGAGTATAGGCGATATTCAGTCGCAAAAGTAAGGGAAAATGGGCATAGAGCCCGGAAAGAGAGGCCGTTTATGGACATCATTCTTTCTAAAATTAAATCAGCGAGAAAAAGACTTATACTTAAAAGAGCCTTGTGGAGCCTGCAGGTATGTCTCCTTTTGGGAGGCTGTATAGCCCTGTTTCTTCAGCTCCTGGCTCTTTTTGTACCATTTTTCTATGTGAATTACGTGTGTCTGGGAGTAGGAATTCTGGCACTTATCGGAAGTCTGGTGCTCACACTGGTAAAAATGCCGGATATGACCGAGGCAGCCAAGGCGGTGGATGGCAGAGCACTGGATTCAAGAGTATTGACAGCTTATGAGCTTCGTGATGAAAACGATGTCATGACTATTATGCAGAGAAAGGATGCGGCCAAGTATGCTGCCGGCTTCAATGCAAGCTCTATCAAGGTGAAAATCCGTGTGATTCCTGCCCTTATTCTGGTCGCAGTACTGGTATTTACCGGTATTTGTGTGCCTATCAACACCAATGCCAAGGAGAAGGCGGAGGTAAATCACGAATTGCAGCAGCTTAAGGAAAATGTCATAAAGGAAATCCGTGGGCTGGCAGAGGAAGTGCTGGATACATATCCCGATAACCTGCCTTTGAAAGAGGATGTGGAGAAGCTGGTGAAAGACACGGTAACTGCCATCAGGAAGGCAGCTACCGAGCAGGCAATATACAAGGCCGAAGAACGCTTCAAGGTGAAGCTGCAGGAGCTGGTAGATCAGCACACTATGACTGAAGAAGAAAAAGAGCTTCAGAATGAAATTAAGGATGCCATTAAGAATATCAGAGAAGAGGCAGATGAGGCCAAGGACGCGTTGCCGGAGGAATTCCGGGACCTTTTGGATGAGGCTCTTAAAAAGGCTGAAGAAAATATCAAGAATGCAGAAAACAAAGGCGATGTAGAAGAGGCTGTTAAGGAATTCGAGGATGCCTTGAATCAGATTAAAGATGCAGTAGAAAATCGCAGTGAAAATCCCGGCGGTCAGGGTACTGAGAACCCCGGCGGCGAGAATCCCGGCGGCGAGAATCCCGGCGGAGAAAATCCGGGGGGTGAAAATCCGGGTGGTGAAAATCCCGGCGGCGAAAATCCCGGTGGAGAAAATCCGGGTGGTGAAAATCCCGGCGGAGAAAATCCGGGTGGTGAAAATCCGGGTGGTGAAAATCCAGGCGGCCAGAATCCGGGTGGCCAGGGTAATGAGAACCCGGGCGGTCAGGGAAATGAGAACCCCGGTGGCCAAGGTGGCGAAAATCCCGGCGGTCAGGGTAATGAAAATCCCGGTGGTCAGGGTAACGAGAATCCCGGTGGCCAAGGTCAGGGACAAGGTGGTCAGGGACAAGGTGGCCAGGGACAAGGTGGCCAGGGAGAAGGCAGCCAGGGCGAAGGTGGCCAAGGTCAAGGTGGTCAAGGTGGCGAAGGATGGAATACCGGTAGCTCGGTATCCATAGAGAAGGACGGCAAGGAAGGCGAAAGTATCTCCTTTGATACTGATTTTGTAGATCAATACCTGAAAGGCCAGGCCGGTGAAGGCGGCGAGTCCGGTATTATTCACGGCACAGGCGGCACCACAGAGGGAGATAAGGCCTACTATAATTACGTTCATCAGGCTTATGAAAATCAGGCCAATATCGATATGAATAATTCAGACATCCCAAGTGAGATGAGGGATATGATTAAAGACTACTTCAGCCAGACTAAGTAATGAAGTTGCGGCAAAGGAGATAACATGACAGAAGAAAGAATTGCCGAATGCATTGAGAAGGTTAATGCGTGTGAGGCAGAAATCGGAAAAGCAATTATAGGTCAGAAGGACGTAATCAGACAGGTAATTCTGGCTATTCTTACAGACGGTAATGTACTGCTGGAAGGTGTACCGGGACTGGGCAAGACCCAGCTGGTAAAAACCATTGCCAAGGTTTTTGATGTGCAGTTTTCCAGAATCCAGTTCACACCGGACCTGATGCCTGCGGATGTTACAGGTACCACACTTATCGTGAAGGAAGACGGTCAGAATAAGTTCTCCTTCCAGAAGGGACCTGTTTTCTCCAATATCGTTTTGGCGGATGAAATTAACCGTGCTACCCCCAAGACCCAGGCAGCCCTGCTGGAGGCCATGCAGGAAAAGACTGTTACTGTGGGTGGTGTGACCTATGAGATGCCCAAGCCTTATATGGTGCTGGCTACTCAGAACCCTATCGAAAATGAGGGTACATATCCGCTGCCTGAAGCACAGCTGGACAGATTTATGTTCAAAATCAAGGTGGATTTCCCCAGCCTTTCAGAGCTTAAGGAAATTATGGACATCACCGTTACCAATAAAAAGGTAGTGGTAGAGCCTAAGATGAATGCAGCAGAGATACTGGAAGTAAGAGACGTTATCAGAGATATCAAGATCGCTGATGCAGTAGCTGAATATGCGCTTAAGATTGTTTGCGCTACCCACCCTGCTCACGAGCTGGCTACAGATTATACCAAGAAGTACATTATGGAAGGTGCCAGCCCTCGTGCAGCCCAGGCTATCTACAATGCTTCCCGCGCCAGAGCCTTTCTGGCAGGACGCCTTAATGTTTCATTTGAGGATGTGAGAGCGGTAGCACATCCTGCCTTAAGACACCGTATTGCACCTACCTTTGAGGCTATGGCAGACGGAGTCAGCACAGACGACATCATCGATACAATTATTGGAGAGATCAAGGAATAATGGTTTACGACGATACCTTTACAGCTGAATTTTACGAGAAGCTTATGCGTAATCGAATGCAGCTTCGGATGCGTACTGCAGAAGGTATGGCCGGCGGCCGAAAGTCCAATGCCAAGGGTTCTTCAGTAGAATTTTCCGACTTCCGTGAGTATATTCCGGGGGATGATATCAGGCGTATCGACTGGAATGCCTATGGACGCTTTGAAAAGCTTTTCGTCAAGCTTTTCATGGAGGAAAAGGAAGGGATTTTCAGGATTTTTCTGGATTCATCCGCTTCCATGGACTTCGGTGAGGAGCCCAAGTGCAGGCATGCCAAGAGAATGGCGGCTACCTATGGCTACAACGTATTGCAAAATCAGGACAGAGTGATACTGAATGTCCTGTCCGGCAACCGTGTGAGTCAGAATCTTAATGTTATGGGAAGGCAGGGCTTTTCCAAGCTTATTGATGCACTGGCAGCCACAAGCTATAAGGGAAGCACTGACATACTGGCAGCCATTAAGTCGTCGGATATAAAGAGTAAGGGCGTATCCATAGTGATTTCCGACTTCTATACCAATGATTTAGAGGGGATACTTAAGTATCTCACTTCCAAAAAGCAGGAAATCATTCTGGTGCAGGTGTTGACCGGCTGGGAGACAGACCCTGATATGTCAGGCTCTCTTAGCCTTATAGATGCAGAGACCGGTGAAGACCGCAGAATCACTGCATCCGGCTCACTTTTTAAATCCTATAAAAAGCAGTATAAGAATTTCATTGAAAATATAGACAGATTGTCTAAAAAATATTCGGCC
>JAZUHR010000218.1:0-3025 GCA_045641825.1 Lachnospiraceae bacterium | reverse complement strand
AGTCGCTTCGCAGTGGATGCCGGATATATTCCGATAGCTCCACATTTGCTTTTTCCACAATTCCTTGATGATGCAAATCCAAAAGAACGTGAGCTTGGCTTGTTCTTCGGAAACGCTCTGATGAGTAAATGCTCTGAAGTTTGGATATTTGGCAGCCGCATCTCAGAAGGAATGAAAGCAGAAATCAACCGCGCCAAGTGGAAAAACTACCGCTTGCGCTATTTCACAGAAGAATGTCAGGAGGTTTAAGACTATGTACGAAATTAGAGAAAACAGACGCAGATTAAAAGATGGAACAGAAATTACTACTTACACACGCGATATCTACAGCTGCAACATTTTAGAAGTTGAAGCAGGCTCTACCGGTTATATGGGAGGCGATACAGGTCATGGTGGTCGAACCTACTTCCGCATCAAAGATGAAGGCTGTACTGATATGGATGTTCGTGTCATGCGTGACCGCTTCGGCGATACAGAAGGTTTTGAGGTTATGCTTGGTGGTGACTGTGAGCTTGAAACCATGATTCGTGCTTTGAAGTTCATCACTAAGGTTCTGGAAGATTCTGCAGAGGAGGTATACGACTAATGTTTACTATCTATAGCGCAGATGTGACTGGCAATCCGGGTAACTGTTCCTACCCTCATAAGACCATTGTCTTAGATGAAGCCAGTCTTAAAACAGCAATCAGCCATGACTATGTATGTGCTGAATATAAAAACAACTACCGTAACGGTGATAACTTCATCGGCAGCGATTGCTTACCTGTAGATTGTGATAATGACCACTCTGAAAATCCTGATGATTGGGTTACACCTGAAGATGTCATGCAGGCGTTTCCGGGTGTAACTTTCGCAGTCCACTTCAGTCGTTTCAATAATAAAGAAAAGAATGGCAAGCCTGCTAGACCAAAGTTTCATGTATTATTTCCAATCGATTATGTATCCGACGCTACGCTTTATAGCGATATGAAGAAGCTGGTAAATTCTATCTTTCCTTACTTCGATACACAAGCACTTGATGCAGCTCGTTTCTTCTTTGGAACTGCTGCCGCTGATGTTGCTTTGTATCCGGGACGTATGAATTTAACAGAATTTCTGGATGAAGATTTATTCGATGAAGATATGGAAGATGGTCAGTATGATGGTGCGGTCATACCTGAAGGAAGTCGTAATGCAACTATGTCCAGATTTGCCGGTCGTGTCATCAAGAAATATGGTGATGGTGATAAAGCATATCAGGCTTTCCTTGAAGAAGCTGCTAAATGTGTGCCGCCACTTGATAACAGTGAATTAGCTACTATCTGGCACAGCGCACAGAGATTCTTCGCTCGTGTGGCTCAGCAGGATGGCTATGTTGCACCAGAAGTATATAACGACCCTTCTTGTTATAAACCAGAGGATTATTCCGATGTTGGTCAGGCTGAGGTGTTAGCAAAATACTTCTCAAATGAACTTCGCTACTCTCCGGCTACACACTTTATTCGTTACTCTGACCACTACTGGCAGGAAAGCGAACCGGGTGCACAGGCTGTGGCGCATGAGCTTACCCGTCGTCAGATGAAAGAAGCCAACAACGATTTGATGGAAGCACTCGACAAAATGAAGAACTGCGGTGCTCAGAACATCCTTGATAGCACATCAAAGTCAAAGGCCGAACAGCTAATGAATGAAGAACAGCTTCAGGTTTATCAGGAGTTTCTTGCAGCCAAGGCATATTTGAACTTTGCCATTAAACGCCGCGATTCCAAGAATGTCACTTCAACCTTAAAGGAATCACATCCGATGCTTGAGATTTCACCAAGAGACTTAGATGCAGATTGCTTTGCTCTTTGTACACCGGAAGCTACTTACGACCTTCGTAAAGGTATCGCCGGAGCACGTGAACATTCTGCTGAAGACTTTATCACCAAAATTACATCGGTATCACCAAGCCAGAAAGGTATGCCTATATGGTTAGACAGCTTGAATCTTATCTTCCAGCACAATCAGGAACTCATCGACTATGTACAGATGATTTGTGGTCTTGCTGCTATTGGAAAAGTATATGTTGAAGCACTCATCATTGCCTATGGTGATGGTCGTAATGGTAAGTCCACCTTCTGGAATGCCATCTCTCGCGTACTTGGACTTTATTCCGGTAACATCTCAGCTGATACTTTAACGGTTGGATGTCGCAGAAACATTAAACCTGAGATGGCTGAGGTTAAAGGAAAAAGACTTCTTATCGCTGCAGAAATGCAGGAAGGTGCTCGTCTTAATGACTCCACTGTAAAACAGCTTTGTTCTACCGATGACGTATTTGCGGAAAAGAAGTATAAAGACCCCTTCTCGTTCAAGCCTTGTCACACGCTGGTACTTTACACAAATCACTTACCTCGTGTATCCGCATCCGATGATGGTATCTGGAGAAGACTTATTGTCATTCCGTTCAATGCCAAGATTACCGGCAGCAGCGACATCAAGAATTACAGTGAATACCTTTATGACAATGCAGGTGAAGCTATTCTTGCATGGGTTATCGAAGGTGCTAAGAAGGTCATTGAGCTGGATTATCAGATTCCGGTTCCTGCATGTGTTCAGGAAGCCATCAATGAGTACCGTAGCCAGAACGATTGGTTCTCTCACTTCCTTGAAGATAAGTGCGACGTGGGCAGCGAGTATAAAGAAAGCTCTTCTGCACTTTATCAGGCCTACCGTAATTACTGCATGGATACCAACGAGTATGTGCGCAGTACCGCCGACTTCTACTTTGCTTTAGAGAATGCAGGTTATGAGCGTATCACTCAAAACAGAAAGCGTTATTTTAAGGGCCTTCGTATCAGAACCGAGGACGATTTTGAAGAGGAATTCTTAGACTAATAGCTATTATGACAAGGTGTATCAATGTCTCTGTATAAACTTTTCTATAGCTTATAAAAAACTATATATAAAAAAGTTCAGTAAATACCATTGATACACCTTGCACATTAAGAAATTAAACCCTGATGGGAGGATGACAATGTTAGAAAAAAATATAGAAAACAAG
>JAZUHR010000217.1:0-2533 GCA_045641825.1 Lachnospiraceae bacterium | reverse complement strand
TCTTACCTGTCATTGTTTTCGACATACCTTTGCGGTGATTCTGTGCGAGAGAAATGTAAATGTGAAAGTGGCACAGATGCTTTTGGGACATAAGGATATTTCCACCACCATGGACATATACACCCGTGTTTCAGAGGAGTTCATGTTTAAAGAATATGCGGCGAAAGTGATGGGGGAATGGACATAGCAGAATCCTGTGAGGATACCGGTCTGATTAAGTCCTACGAGAAGAAAATGAAGAAGCTGTATCCAGAAAGATTTATAAAGGAGTCAGTTATGTCAAAAATATTATAGCCACTTGACTGCTTATCAAGTGGCTTTTTTCATGAGTGCATTTTGTTCCATGCATTTCACTGTTCTCACATAAAGGAATATCACGAGGAAGGTGGACAGTAGATCCGCTACAGGTTGCGCCCAGGCGAGGCCGTTTGCTCCAAGCATAGATTTCAATACAAAGAGCGCTGGAATGTAGATAAACCCTTGGCGGCTCAGGTTGATAATTAGTGCTGCGGTTGCGGCACCGGTAGCTTGTAAGGCATTGGCCAATACATAGAACATACCGAACAAGAAACTGGTGGAAAGAAGAATTCGAGTAAATTGAACTGCATAATCAAAAGCGGCAGTTTCCGTAAGGAATACACTGATGATTTGATTCGTAAATAAGTAGCAGACACCTGTCATGATAGAACTAAGACCCAAGGAAAATACCACAGAGAAAGTCATAATCTTTTTGAATCGATCCCATAGGTTCGCTCCGACGCAATAACCTAGTAGAGCCTGAACCCCTTGACCGAAACCGATACAAATCATGCCGGTAATCATGGTCACCTTAGAAGCAACGCCGATACCAGCCACAGCCATATCACCAAAGGTAACCATCTGGCCATTCATAATAATCTGGGAAATGCTCATGAGCAATGAACCGAACGAGGCCGGAATCCCAATCGCCAGAATGCTGGTGCAGATTTTGTTGCCTAGAGCAAAATCACGAGGATGGATACTGAGAATCGATTTTTTCTGCAAGAAGTAGGCTAGATAGTAGCAGGCAGCAAAGACATTACCGATGACTGTTGCAATAGCCGCCCCAGTAATCCCCCAGCCACATACTAAAATCATAATTGGGTCTAACACGATGTTTAACAGATTCCCCATTAGTTGTCCCATCATAGCTTTGCCAGCCTGACCTTCCGCACGGATGACATTAGAAAAGCAGTTAGCGATGAGTACAAATGGGCCACTGAAGGTCACGATAGTCAGATAGGACTTGCTAAAGGCGTAGGTATCACTGCTGGTTCCCATGGCGGTAAGAATCTGCTCCATGAAAGATAGAAACAATGCTGACATGGCGAGGCCAACTACGACGCAGGCCCACATGCAGAAAGAGCAGGCTTTTTTCGCATACTCGGACCGTCCCTCACCCAGTGCGCGAGAGATGACAGAGGTCCCACCGATACCAAACACCGTACCAACCGACATGAAAATCAAAAATACAGGAGTTGCCATAGAGACAGCAGCCACTTGGTAGGCATTATGGGTCATACCGATGAAGAGAGTGTCCGCTAAGTTGTAGATTAATACCATTAGCATCGCTGCCATAGCTGGAAGTGTATTTTTGAGCACGGCTTTTGGTACTGGTGCACTACGAAATATTTCCAATTCTTTTGTTATTTCCATAAAATATCTCCTTTTTATTAATAGCATGCTATCGAATTGTGCATAAAATTATGCCCGTGGCATTGGGCATAATTATAATCCCTTGAATATTTTTGCTAGCAAATCTCGGAACAGAATCTTTTCCGATTCTGTCAATTCGTGGAGCAGTTGTGCTTCCATTTGTTCCATATTTACTACCGCGTTCTGGCAACATGCCAGACCAGAAGTAGTAATAGCAATCATTTTGACCCTATGGTCATTCGGGTCTGTAAAGCTTTCTACAAATCCCTTCTGCTCTAGTCGAATGGCAATCCCAGCCACAGTAGATTGTGCCACATGGAGCAATCCTTCTAACGCTTTTAGGGATAGCTGATGAGAATCTGCAGATTCTAGCTCCATCAGTACATTCATCTGAGAAAGAGTCAGATCCTGTCCCCGTAGCATGGCATTAGCCCTTTTTTCAAGTTCATCGTGAATTTGCTTAATCAGTGCTCCGCACATATTTTCTTGTCGCATATACTACACCTCGAGAAAAACGATAGCATGCTTTTGAATTTGTGTCAAGGGATGAAAAAAGAAAACGATATTGTATAGGATGACTATCTTAAGCATTACGATGTCATTGATATCTATGCAGAATGTACTCATGAGAAGAAACAGGTTTATTGAGTTGGTTAAGGAGGCTGATTCCAGGTATAAGGTGTGTGGAGAGGTTCTGTGTGATACAGAGAAAATTAATGAGTACATAGTAAATAACTGTAAGATGGATGACGAAGCCGATGATGAGGAAAAGGAGTTTCCTCAGTAAAAATTCTTTATATAAAGTGGCTGCGCTGATATAATATACTCATGAAAAAGAAGCAACGTTATTCAATTTGAG
>JAZUHR010000216.1:0-11794 GCA_045641825.1 Lachnospiraceae bacterium | reverse complement strand
TCTCGCTTTCGCCATTCCCTCCGCATAAGGCAAGCAGACACGCCTTATACTTCAGTAGCTTCATGATACGCCCGCACGCTCAAAGCTTTGCATGTGTCGTTTCCTGTGGAGATGACGCCGGTGACCTAAAGCACAGGTACTAAAGGGCCGACGGCTGCCATATTAGGCAGCGAATGCTAAATTGTCGTTAGCGTTTATTTTTTTTGGTGGGTTAACGTGAACCGCCTTCACGGATGGCTTAGATAAGTTCAAAATCCCCGTCGATTACCGGTGCAAGCCCTTATCAAATTACAAATATTAAATACTGCTGAGGGCTTGACACCGGTCCCCGGCCGAAGTTTGCAAGCAAACGTTCGGTAATGTCATACTGCTCCGCAGCATGACCAAATGCAAGCCCTTATCAATTTTGTGTATTATATCGAATTATAACCCTTTTGTAAAGGTATTACCAAGCTACTAACCGGATGAAATGATGCAAGCATTTCATTCGAGCGTGTGTAAACACACTCCTAATTAAACCCTCAGCTTGAAGTCTCGCTCCAGCTGACGGTTTAATTCCTTCTTTGCCGTAGTCTCGCGCTTATCGAAGTTCTTTTTACCCCGGGCGAGGCCTACCTGCACCTTCACGAGGCCATTCTTTATATAGACCTCCAGAGGCACCAGCGTATAGCCCTTTTCCTTGATCTGGGCGCTAAGCTTATTTATCTCATGTTTATGCATGAGGAGCTTCTTGGGGCGCAGGGGATCCTTGTTAAAGATGTTGCCCTGCTCGTATGGACTGATGTGCATGCCATACACCCAAACCTCGCTCTGCTCTATTCTTATGAACGCTTCTTTGATGGAGACTTTGCCCTGGCGGATCGACTTGACTTCCGTCCCGAAGAGCTCGATGCCCGCTTCGTATTTTTCTTCGATGAAGTAGTCGAAGAACGCTTTTTTGTTGTTTGCTTCCAGGACGAAGTTGTCTTTTTTGTCCATTTCTTTATCTCCTCCTGAACCTCTGATGCTTCAGGTTCAGTCACAAAATCCATGCTATCTGCCTCTACCGGGCTTACAGAATTCTTATCCTTCAGTTCATTATACATTTTACTGCCAATAATGGAAAAATCAATAGTCTTTGTAAGTTTATCTGCATTTTCCACCCTGATAAAAACTTTCTGCCCCAGCGTATATGCCTTGTGCTTTTTTTCACCGAAAAGAATGTAATTCTCAGAGTCAAATCTGTAGAAATCATCCTTGAGATTCTGAAGAGAAACCATGCCCTCCACAGTATTGGGCAGTTCCACATAGATGCCCCAATTGGTAAGGCCGGAAATAACACCCTCGTAGACATTGCCCACACGCATCTGCATGTACTCAATACACTTCATGCGCTCCACGTCACGCTCTGCACTTTCCGCATTACGCTCAGTGGTGCTGGTGTGAAGAGCCACATCATCAAGAATGCTTGCATAATGACGCTTTTTCTCCTCGGTAAGGCGACCGTTCAGATTGTCCTTGATAATGCGGTGTATCTGCAGGTCAGGGTAACGCCTGATAGGACTGGTAAAGTGGCAATAGTACTTGGTAGCGAGACCGAAATGTCCGTCGCAGTCCACAGTATATTTAGCCTGCTTCATGGATCTCAAAGTAAGTCTGGAAATCAGCGCTTCCTCATCCTTGCCCTTCAGTCCGTCCAGCATCTTCTGGATTTCTTTAGGATGAATATTATCTTTGGCGCCTCTGATATTTACCCCGTAATTCTTTACGAAAATCAGAAGTTTCTTGATTTTCTCTTCATCCGGAGTCTCATGGCTTCTGTACAGGAAGGGTATTTCCTGCCAGAAAAAGTCCTCGGCCACAGTCTCATTGGCGGCCAGCATGAAATCCTCGATAATCATAGATGCATTATTACGAAGATAGGGCTCAATAGTAAGTGGTGCGTCTGTGTCATCCAGAGTAATCTTGCTTTCCAGGAAATCAAAATCGATAGCACCGCGCTGCTTTCTGATAGCTCTCATCTTATCGGAAAGCTCCTTCATAAGCAGGAATTTATCGGTAAGAGCACCGTACTCTTCTCGAATAGCCTCCTCACTTCTGTAGCCCTCTCCCTCCGCTTTATCACGGCAAACAGAGATAATCTCCTGAACTTCGTCATATGTCATACGTCGGGTAACATTGATAAGGGTCTCATCTATCCTGTGTCCTATAATTTTACCATCCTTATCCAGGTCCATAATGCAGGAAAGTGCCAGCCTGTCACGGCCTGCATTAAGTGAGCATATACCGTTGGAAAGCTTCTTGGGAAGCATGGGAATAACGCGATTTATAAGATATACCGATGTACCGCGCAGATACGCCTCGTCATCCAGAGCAGTATCTTCCTTCACATAATGGGATACATCTGCAATATGTACACCCAGGCTGTAGCCGTCATTGGTCTTCTCGATGGTGATGGCATCGTCCAGGTCCTTGGCATCCGCACCGTCTATAGTCACAGTGAGAAAATCCCTAAGGTCCAGACGTCCCTTTTTATCCTCCTCCGGCACTTCATCCGCTATATCCATAGCCTCCTGAATGACTTCCATGGAAAATTCCGGGAAAATATTATACTGGCGAAGTGCTGTGGTGAGATCTGTATGAGGATCGTTTATATCCCCCAGAATCTCTGTCACACGGCCTTCAGGGCGCTTGTTTTTCCCGCCGTAATCAGTAATGGTCACATACACCTTGGCGTTGTCATGAGCCCCCTTGGTATGCTCCTTACTGATAAAAATATCTTCTTCGAACTTCTTATCGTCAGGCACTACGAAACCGAAATTATTGCTCTTCTTAAAAGTACCTATGAGGCCTGTGGTGCCACGGGTAATAATCTTTATGATTCTCCCCTCGGCCTTCCTGTCACGGCCTGCCGGCTGCAGGATATCACATACCACTGTATCCCCGTCCCAGGCCTTTCTTCTGTCTGTAGCTGGCACGAAAATCTCATCCGGAGCGTCCTCATCCTCCGCATGCTCCGGCTGCACAAAGCCGAATCCCTTGGTAGTGGCACGAAATATACCGTTTACCGTAGTGATTGCAGACTTTTCCTCTATACCATTGTAATTAATTTTCTTTGTTATAGTCATATTTTTCCCTTTACAAAAATAGCGACCGTATATTGCTATACGATCGCTTCGTCTGCTATAAGCTCATTCCTACCAGATGCTGAGATTCAGCACTATAGAAAGAAGAATGAATGCTAATGCAAGAATCTTTGTGATAAGTGAAAGTGTACCTTCCATAGAACGTCCCTTGTTCTTGCCCCAGTATGTCTCTGCCATACCATTGATAGAACCGGAAAGGCCCTGAGTCTTGCTCTCCTGGAAAATAACTGCTACCACAAGTGCGATGCATATAAGAACATAAATAATTGTCACGATTACCTTCAAAGCTGCCACTGTCTACACCTCCAAACGTGCGTTATTGTGCACTTTCATAGCGCACGTACATTTTGATATTATACATAGTTTTCTTTTATTTGTCTAGATATTTTTTCTTATTCTTCATAAGAAAATGAATGAGAAGTAAAATCCCGCATATTACTGCGCCACCTATAGCCATTACAGGAAGTGGTATCTCTATCTGCAGAAGGGATAAAATCTCCGCTGAAGCGTTAACTCCGATATGCACGAAAATCCCGGGCCATACGGAATTGTACTCTACTGCCACCAGTCCCAGCATCAGGCCTATAAGGGTCGCATAAGTGGACTGCACCGGATTCAGATGAAGAATTCCGAAGCTAATTGCCTGCACTATGACCACTGCCCATACAGGGAAAAATCTGCGGCCATAATTCATGGTAATTCCTCTGAAAAAGAGTTCTTCCGCTATAGGTGCCAGAATCGCCACGCTTATAACCATCATAGGTGAATTGGGATTCAGCATGGATTCCATAAGTTCGTCATATGAGGCTGTCCAGGATGGCGGATAAACATTATATATAACCGTCAAAAGCAGGCTGACCACGCCCTGTATTCCAATGCCCAGTCCAAGGGCTCCGATTATAAGTCCGGGGCTCATCACCTTCCTGAAACTTACTTCATTTTTCTTCATGTTAACGAACCAGATAATGCCCACTGCAAGCATTGCTATTTCCGTAATCACTGTTACTATCGCCAGGAAAAGTCCGTATTGCTGATCTGTATAAAGATTCAGAATCTGCCCTGTCGCCGAATCTATCGTCCATTCAATACCATGTGCCTTGTCATAGGCCATAATAACTATATTAAATATTATTCCGCCTATAAAGGATACTGCCAGCTGAATTGCAAATACCACCGCCAGGGGTGCCAGTATAAGAAAAAACCCTTTTATTTTTTTACTATTATTATCCATTCAAATTACAGCTTTCTCATAAGAGATTTTCTGGCCGCCTCTTCCTTATCAATGTACATAACGCCATGATTAACAAATTTAACCTCCACGTTATTTACATCGGAATTGTCCATGACCTGGCCCTCGCCAAAGTATTTATGATATACCATATCTCTGGCGTCCAATGCCTCCAGTTCTCTTCTGATTATCTCTTTTTCCTTAACATTTTCGGCGATTTGCTTAAGTCTTTCATCGCCCTCGTAATCATCCGGATTGGTGAGTGCCTCCTCCTCCGGACTCCTTACGGTGTAGACACCCTGTCCCAGATTCTCGCGGTTTCCGGCTCTGGTGCCACCGGCAACATTTTCGTAGAGTTGTCTTTCTCTCTCTATAACAGAATCTCTGTCGATAGCATTTTTAAGCTTCTTTATCTGCTCACCGGACTGATTGTTGCTCTGTCTCTTTTTCACGATGAAATAATAGTAAGCTGCAGCCGCCAGCACTACCATAACTCCTATAATCAGTACAAAGGGAATAGTCGGAAAATCGCCCTTGGTCTGCACAGGTACAGGCGAAGGCGTAGGTGTCGGTGTACTTGTAGGTGTTGGAGTGGGTGTATCCGTAGGTGTAGGTGTGGGAGTCGGAATATTTATAGCCGCTTCCTCCGTAATAACCGCATACTTTTTAGCCCATTTACCATTCTTAAAGCCGGAATAAATGTAGCCGTGGAACTCCTGTCCATCTTCTACCCAGCGCACCTCATACCAGAGTTCGTTGTGGCTGGTAGTCACCGAATTCATGCCGGCCACTCTGTCTCCTGCCTCTACCACCACTATGGAGCCGTTATATGTAATCTTTGTATTCTCATATCCCGGTGCATCCATAAGGTAAAGTTTGGTAAATACCTCAACAACAAAGGCTGTAGCCTCTGCTGTTTCATCTGTATATTCATATGTTGGCTCTTTGATAGCAAAAACATCCTTGGGTGCGGAAAGTGCCAGCATCAGTATAATAGCGCCCCAAATGCAGATATTTCTTATAAATTTCTTTGTCATGTAAAAGCCCCCTTCAAAACAAAGCCTAAAATTCATCAAGATTAATCAGTTTCACATTGTCATACGCAGCTTTTCTTTTAAGGTCAGCACTGAAGCCTGCCCTGGCAAAAATATACATCTCGTGATACTTAACACCGGCATTATTCATAAGTTCCTTATAAGCCGCCATAGTATCCAGCTGCATTACTTCATTTTTGAAGCTGGTGAATCCTACCAGCATATGGTCATCCTCATCTATGGCAACGATATCCACGATGCCTTCCTTGCCATTCCATTTCCCGAAGGTATCATAGGCAAATTCCAGCTTGTCCAGACTGGCCAGAATAGATAGATATTCCTGACAGACACCGGCGAAAGCCTCCCTCATATGGTTTTCACCGATTTCTCCGGTAATTTCATCCAGACAGGTATTCATATTGCCCATTTCCAAATCAGAAAGATGAGGAAAAACAAAACGGTAGTAAAATCTAAGTACAGTGTCCTTAATGCGGTAAACACCCTTTTTCAGACTCTCGTACTTACCGGCGTCTACCGAGAAAACCTTCTCTACCGCATCCAACTCTATCAGATTCTTAAGATACACCGAAATCTTGGCTCTGGAATAATCAGTCCTCTCATATACCTCATTAAGCTTGCCACTGCCGAGAGCTATAGTCTTAAGAATGGTATTATAGGAGCCCAGCTCCCTGAGCTCTGCCTTAAGAAAACGCTCAGCCTCCTGCTTAAGAGGAGCATCCTCCGTAAGAAAAAGATTAATGATATTTTCCTTGGGACCGATTTTATGATTCCAAAGTCTCATTAGTCCCGGAACCCCGCCCAGAACAGCTCTCATATAAACAATATTTTCTATGCTGGCTCCCTTGCAGAAATCTACCGATTCCGAGAAGGTAAGCTCCTTAAGCTTGAATATACCCTTGAGCTCTCTGGCTGCTACCCCCATCATCTCTACAAGATTATTTTCCACTCGATTTACGGATGATGACAGGAAGATGAAAAACAGCGAGTTCTTAAGCTTTTCATCGTGGCAGGCCGCAATGTAAGCATTTTTAAAGCTTTCTCCAGCCAGAAAGAGGTGGTGAAATTCGTCGAAAACCAACACTGTTTTTTCTTTATCACTACCGGCCATTGACTGAAAACATCTAAAAATCAGATAAGCTGTATCCTCCTGCTTGCCCGGTACTACAGCGCATCTCTCTGCCAGTGATAAAGCCAGCTCCCTTTCCGACAAATCTGTAGCCAGAAAGTAGAACTTAGGCTTTCCTTTAACGAATTCTCTGGCAAGTGCTGTCTTTCCTATTCCACTTCGACCATAGATGATAAAGCTGCTCCCGGAAGGCAACACATAGGCATTTTGCAATTGTTTTATTTCCGATTGTCGACCAATCAACATAAAGTTAACCCCTGGTGTCAAAAATTACATACGATCCGGTGCTGAGAAGCCCAGCATGTCCACGCATGCCAGAAGCATGTCGCGGGTAAGAGTAAGAAGTGAAATCCAGCTGCTCTTTTTAGCCTCGTCCTCTTCAGAGAGAATTTTGGTCTCATGGTAAAAGCTGTTGAAGCAATCTGACAGCTCATACGCAAACTGACATACCTTGTGTGGTGCTGTCTCTGTGAAGGCAGACTGAAGCATCTCTGAATAGCCTGAAAGCTTCAGCATAAGATTTTTCTCCGATGTATTAGCCGGCTTGCAAATCTCACCTGTCACTTCTTCGTGATTCTCATAATATTTTTTAAGAATACTCTTAATACGAACAATGGTATAGAGAAGGTATGGACCTGTATTACCCTCAAAGGATGTAAATCTCTCAATATCGAAGCAGTAGTCCTTGGTAGCGGCATTGGAAAGGTCGCCATACTTAAGTGCGGCAAGTCCAACTACCTTGGCTGTCTCGCGTGCTTCTGCCTCATCGGTCTCACGATTCTCCATGATACGATTATATACAGCGTCCTGAACATCACGAATCAGAACCTCCAGGCGAAGTACGCCACCCTCTCTGGTCTTGAAAGGAGTGCCGTCTTTGCCGTTCATGGTGCCGTTACCGATGAACTTAAGCTCAGTCTCAGGACGAACGATACCTGCCTTTTTCGCAGCACGGAAAACCTGCAGGAAGTGAAGCTCCTGACGCTTGTCCACTACATAAATTACCTTATCCGGGTGGAAATCCTGCTCACGCTGAATGAGAGTAGCCAGATCGGTAGTCTCGTAAATAGCAGCGCCGTCAGACTTTCTGACTATGCAGGGAGGATACTCCTTCTTATCGTCAGGCTCCGCAATATCTACTACCAGCGCTCCCTGGCTCTCATGTGCCACGCCGTCTGCAATCATCTTGTCCAGCATAGGTCCTATATAAGGATCCGCATCGCTTTCACCCAGCCAGAGGTCGAAATGAACGTCCAGATTATTGTAATTTTTCTCCAAATCTACCTTGGATACATTTACAATATGCTGCCAAAGCGCACGGTATGCAGGCACTCCCTGCTGAAGCTTAACAGTAGCCTCATGACAACGAGCGGAAAATACAGGGTCCGACTTGGTCTTCTTGCTGGCACATGGATAAATCTCCTCCAGTTCAGAGATAGTAAAAGGTGCCTCTTTAGGATATTCACCTGTAAAATTCTCGTCAAAATAAGGCAGGTCCGGCTTTCTGTCACGTACCTCCTCGATAATATCACCCATCTGCAGGCCCCAGTCACCCAGGTGTGCATCACCTATGGTCTTATGACCGGCATACTGGCAGATACGCTTCACAGACTCACCGATAACTGCAGGACGCAGATGACCTACATGGAGAGGCTTGGCAACATTGGCTCCGCCGTAGTCGATTACAATAGTCTGCACCTTCTCGGGCTTTTCCATACCGAAATTCTCGGAATTCTTCATGCCGTTCATGGCTTTAGCCACAAATTCGCCGGAAACCTTAACATTGATAAAGCCGGGCATAACGGCTTCAATAGTCTCAAAAGCAGACTTATCCGTCATATTTTCCAGTACTTCATTGGCAATCTGAATAGGTGCCTTCTTAAAGGCCTTGGCACAAGCCATAGCGCCATTACACTGATATTCACAAAGGTCAGGTCTGTTGGAAACCGTAACCCTGCCGTACTCAGCAGGATAGCCAGCCTTCGCAAAAGCCTCCTCAAAAATACCTGTTAATTCTTCTCGAATGTTTTTCAAAATAAAGCTCCTTCCTCTATCTGTAATTTCAGAATCGAAAACTAAATCCTGTTTTAATCATACGGAATAATTATACTATTCCAAGTACTTATAAGCAACCAAAAAATTAAAATACTATAAAATACTATTAGGCATATTCCCCAAGAAAAAACTCACATACCCTTTTCAGGATATGTCAGTCAATGTCGGTAAAATTTATTTAATCTTCTTCATCGGGATCTTCTTCCGGATTTTCATCAGCTTTGATTTCATCGTCTTCTACTTCTTCTATCTCTGCCTTCTCCGGCTCCTCTTCTGCCCCGAAGCCTTTCTTTTTAACACGTATAACGTAAAAATATACTTCGTAAGCTCCCAGTCCCAGCGCAACAATTATCAACACCAAAGCAATAATTCTGATTGCACTTACTCCGCCTTCATCATCGTCGATAATAGGCTTGGTCGGAATATCCGTAGGACTTGGCGTAGCTGTAGGTGTAGATGTAGGCGCCTTGGTAGGCGGCACGTCCACTCCCTTTGTAGGCCAAGGTGTAGGCACGCCTACGCTGTTTTCAGGAGCGGGAGTAGGGGTTTCCAGAGGCTCGTCAATAGGCGTGGTAGTCGGCTCCTCTGTAGGCCCTACTGCTTCTTCTGTAGGTGTAGGTGTCTTATCTGCCTTATCTGTAGGAGTCGGTGTGGGAGTCTTGGCAGGCTTTTCTGTAGGTGTGGGTGTCTTATCTGCCTTCTCAGTAGGCGTAGGTGTCTTATCTGCCTTATCTGTAGGTGTAGGCGTCTTCTCTGCTTTCTCTGTAGGCGTAGGTGTAGGTGTGTCAGAAGGCTCCTCAGTAGGCACAGGTGTGTTACTTGGTGTCTCCGTAGGCACAGGTGTCTCAGAAGGCTCCTCAGATGGAGCAGGTGTCACCTCTGGCTCATCAGATGGAACAGGTGTCTCAGAAGGCTCCGGTGTAGCGTTCGGATCCTCAGTAGGTGTAGGAGTAAATTCAGGCACGCTGCCTCCCAAAGAAAGCACTCCGTCCAACAGATAAACATACTTATCAGCGCCACCGATTCTGACCTTAATCACATCAGTCTCGTCAATGCTGTCTGTGTCGAACATGGTAAGAAGGGTGTCGTCAGACAGGCTAAGAGAAGCAGGGAAAACTACCTCCTGCAAGCTGCTGCAGCCCAGGAAAATCCCTTCCACCTCTGCATTTTCCGGAAAAGCAAACCCCGAAAAATTAACCTTCTTAAGTGAAGAACATCCAAGGAACATTCCTGATACATTGAATTCATCTTCGCCTTCATAATTTCCCTTTATTGTAACTTCCTTTATGGAATCGGCATACTCAATTTTATCAATAAACAGGTTTTCAAAAAAGCCGCCGTAGGCTAAAGAAATATCTGCATCAATCTTTTCAAAAGGCTCATTTTCAGGAATAAATAACCCGATTTCCTCGCTTAAAGAATTACCGTCAGCCTTGATAGCACCTCGAATGAATCTTACCTTTCCCTCGGTCTTATATTCCAATTCGCCATTATATTCACAAGTATTCCAGTCTGCAGCAAAAACACTCCTGCTACCGGTCCCCAGCAGCAAAGCAATCAGCAGAAAGTATACAATTTTAACTTTGGTTTTATTTCTCATGTCATATCTCCAATTCATAGTACTTCGATTATAGATATTATCGACAACAATAACAAGTACTTTAGGAAGATATTTCACAAAAAATTTTATGAGTTTATTTATCCAATGCATATACCCATTCGCTAACTGTTGCTATGCACTGAATATCCCTTCCCAATATGAAGGCCCACTGATTTTTATCGGCATCCAGAAAAAGGTCGTTGGCATAGAGATCATATCTTCTGTACTTAAAGGAAAGCGTGCCCTTAGGAGCGGTAAAAACCACATAATCCACTTCCTTGCAATAATTCTGCTCCGGAATATTGATTAAAAACTTAGGGTTATTCTTTTCTCTTAATTTTGGTACGGGACTAATAAGGAATTTTAGACCGTTTTTCTGCTCCTCGATCTTAACATCAAGAAGATAGCCGTCATCAAGAGCTGTGTCGATAAAGGGCAAATAGTCATAGCTCATTTTTTTCACAGGCTTTTCCGAAAGTTCTTCCCTGCACTTGTCCAGCGCCTCTTTAATGGACTTTTTGACCTGATCGTCACCATAATGCTTATCGTTCTTAATGCGGCGGTTGATGGCATATTCAGCCAGTGTAAGCATCCAGAAGGCCTCCTCCTTATCCTGCTCACAGCCTATGCCCTCCCAGAGCATTTTCCCCATACGCAGGGACAAATCTGCCACACAGCTGTCCTCACCGGTCAAAAACTTTTTAAAATTCTCATTGTAATATCGGCTGACCAAAGCAAATGCTGCCTTTTTATCCTGAGGCATTCCCTGCCCCTTCATATACATGTCTGCCAGCTTATATGTGGACTCGAAATAGCCGTAGGCTTCACCTATGGAAAAATACTTAAGAGCCTCCTCGTACTGGGGCACGCCTCCATTGGTTCTGCCGTAATAATAGATATATCCCAGAGAATTGGCGTATTGTCCCTTGTTGCTTTCGGTCTCGTCCATAAGTTCAAGAAAAATATCCCTGCTTTTTTCCCAGTCGCAAGGATGATTTTCATCACCGCCATAATAGGCATAGGCCAATTCCGCTTTTTTCTGTTCTTCTTCCTCAGATAAAAAATTTTTCATGTACTTTTTTCCCAATCCCCACAATAAAAAATGCTATACTTTTTTGGAGTTACAAAAAAAGTATAGCAAACTGAAAATTGCAGTCAATTAAAAGATTATAAAATGATTAAGTCATCCAAATAAAGGTTTTACTTAATATATAACCTCTATCTGTATGGGCTTTCCTTTTTTTCAGCGGCTTCTACGGCCTCAGCAAGAGTCATACCGGCAAATTCCTGAGCTCCGAAGGTACGACCGCACTTTTTGTCGTTAATAAAAGCACCCACCACGATACCCGGGATAGCTGACTCCGGGCTGTTGGGAGCGTGAGGACCGCCAAGATCTGTACGGCACCACCCCGGATCTGCCAAAGACAGAATAACGTTTGTGCCGTTAAGCTTGTATCCCAGGTCGATAGTCACTTTATTCAGAGCTGCCTTAGCTGCGGAGTAGCCTGCCTGCTCTGCCTCCAGCTGAATACCGCTGGTAGTATTTACTATACGTCCAAAGCCTCTCTCTATCATTCCCGGCAGGAAATGATAGCAAATCTGCAT
>JAZUHR010000215.1:0-4192 GCA_045641825.1 Lachnospiraceae bacterium | reverse complement strand
CGATCTGATGAGACTCTTCGGTTCCGAAAGACTTATGTCAGCCTTCACGGCTCTCGGTATAGAGGAAGGCCAGGCTCTGGACCACAAGATGCTCAGTAAGGCTATCGAGACTGCACAGAAGCGTATCGAGGGTAACAACTTCGGTATCAGAAAGAATTTGCTGGAATACGACCAGGTAAATAACGAGCAGCGTGAGATTATTTACGCAGAGCGTCGTAAGGTACTGGACGGTGAAAATATGAGACCATACATCCTTAAGATGATTACGGATGTTGTGGAGGGCGCTGTTGAGACCTGTATCGGTGAAGACAAGCTTCCGGAAGAATGGGATATGAACGAGCTTAACAATCTCCTTTTACCTATTATTCCAATGGAGCGCATTGTGCTGACCGAGGAGCAGATTAAGCATACTACCAAGAAAGAGCTTATGCAGAATCTGAAGGAAAAGGCTCTTCGTATGTATGAGGAAAAGGAGGCTGAATTCCCTGAAAAGGATCAGCTCCGTGAGACCGAGCGAGTTATTCTCCTTAAGGTTATCGACCATAAGTGGATGGATCACATCGATGATATGGATCAGCTCCGCCAGGGTATCGGCCTGCAGGCATACGGCCAGAAGAATCCTATCCAGGAGTTCAAGATGCAGGGCTATGATATGTTCGGCGACATGGAAGCAGCTATTGCTGAGGACACCGTTCGTCTTCTCATGCATATCAAGGTAGAGCAGAAGGTAGAGCGTGAAGAGGTAGCCAAGGTTACAGGTACCAATAAGGATGACTCTGTAGTCAAGGGACCTGTTAAGCGTACCTCCAAGAAGATTATGCCAAACGATCCATGTCCTTGCGGATCAGGTAAAAAATACAAGTATTGTTGCGGAAGGTAGGATGAAGGCGTGGTAGAACTTGATCAGATAAAATTTTCATTAAGCGGATACAAAAAGCCTTTAGCCGAAGTGGGAGCTTCTCTGGATCTTGTCAATAAAAAAGAGAAGATTGAGGAAATCGAAAATATCATGCAGGAGCCCGGCTTTTGGGATTCTGCGGAAAAGTCACAGAACTATGTGAGAGAGCTTAACACTCTTAAGAATATAGTGGCTGATTACAAGCAGCTTTGTCAGGAATATGGGGATGTGGAAGTATATTTGGATATGGGCTATGAGGCCAATGACCCCGAGCTTATTCCTGAGGTACAGGCAGCATTTGATGTTTTCGTAAAGCATTATGAGGAACTGCGTCTGTCCACACTTCTTTCCGGTGAATATGACAAATGCAATGCGATTATGACACTTCACGCAGGTGCAGGCGGTACAGAGAGTAACGACTGGACCAATATGCTCTGCAGAATGTTTATGAGATATGCGGAAAAGAAGGGCTTCAAGGTAGATATGGTAGACTTTGTGGAAGGTGATGAGACCGGCTACAAGTCCGTAACCATTGAGATTGAGGGCGAGAATGCATACGGTTATCTTAAGAGTGAGCACGGCGTACACAGACTTGTACGTATTTCACCCTTTAACGCTGCCGGAAAGCGTCAGACATCCTTCGTTTCCTGCGATGTTATGCCGGATATAGAAGACGATCTCGACGTGCAGATCGATGAAAAGGATCTGCGTATCGATACATACCATTCCAGCGGTGCCGGTGGTCAGCACATCAATAAGACCTCCAGTGCCATCCGTATTACTCACTTCCCTACCGGAATAGTAGTACAGTGCCAAAACGAGCGTTCACAGTTTCAAAATAAAGACAAGGCTATGCAGATGCTGAAGGCAAAGCTCTATATGCTGAAGCAGCAGGAGGCTGAAGAGAAGACTGCCGGTATTAGAGGAGATACCGGTGCAATCAACTTCGGCAGCCAGATCAGGTCCTATGTACTCCAGCCCTATACGATGGTAAAAGACCACCGTACAGGCGAATCTGTAGGTAATGCAGGGGCTGTTCTTGACGGCGACCTTGATCCCTTCATCAATGCTTTCCTTAAGTGGAAGGCCAATGGTGGCAAGCCTGTGGACGACGATGATATGGATGTATAAAACGGGGGTAACTAAACATGGATATGAAAATTGCAAGAAAATCCATTAGAGACGGCAAGACCTATCTGGGTATTGAATTGGGCTCCACACGTATCAAGGCAGTACTTATCGGTGAAGACTATTCTCCTATTGCGTCAGGTGACCATGAGTGGGAAAACAAGCTGATCGACGGTGTCTGGACCTATTCTGTGGATGAAATTTGGGAAGGCCTCAGAGACTGCTATAAAAAGCTTTCGGATGATGTCATGAACAAGTATGACGAGGAACTTACCTCAGTCGGTGCCGTGGGTATCAGTGCAATGATGCACGGTTACATGGTATTTGACAAGGCAGGCCAGATACTTGTACCTTTCCGTACCTGGAGAAATACAATTACCGGAGAGGCAGCAGACAAGCTTACCGATCTTTTCGGATTCAGTATTCCACAGAGATGGAGCATTGCTCATCTTTACCAGGCTATTTTAAACGGCGAAAAGCATGTGCCTGAGATCAGCTACATGACTACACTTGAGGGCTATGTTCACTGGATGCTTACGGGCGAGAAGGTACTGGGTATCGGTGATTGTGCAGGTATGTTCCCTATCGATGCCAATACAAAGAATTATCATGCAGGCATGGTGGAAAAATTCGATGCTCTCGTTGCTGAGAAGAATTATCCTTGGAAACTGCTTGATATTATGCCGAGTGTCAGACTTGCAGGCGAAGAAGCAGGTGCACTTACAGCAGAAGGCGCAAAGCTTCTGGATCCTACTGGCAAGCTTAAGGCAGGCATTAAAATGTGTCCTCCTGAAGGCGATGCAGGTACAGGTATGACAGCTACAAATGCCGTTCAGAAGAGAACCTGTAACGTTTCTGCAGGTACCAGTTCTTTTGCCATGATAGTTCTGGAAAAGGACCTTCAGAAGCTCCACAGAGAAATCGATATGGTTTCCACACCTGATGGTCTGCCTGTGGCAATGGTTCACTGTAACAACTGTACTTCAGACCTCAATGCATGGGTAAATCTCATGGAAGAGACACTTAAACTTTTCGGAGTAAATCCTGACAAGGGTATTATTTACGAAAGACTTTATAATCAGGCATTAAAGGGGGATAAGGACTGCGGAGGCGTTGTTTCCTATCCTTATTTCTCAGGCGAGCATGTAACTCACCTGGACGAAGGACGTCCTATGTTTGTAAGAATGCCTGATGCCAAGTTCAATCTGGCTAATTTTATGCGTGCATCCCTTATTTCTTCTCTGGGCGTGCTTAAGCTGGGTATGGATATTCTTCATGAGGAAAATGTATCTGTAGATAAGGTTATGGGCCATGGTGGTCTTTTCAAGACCAAAGGGGTAGGTCAATCTATCCTGGCTGCTATTATGAATTCTCCTGTTACCTGTATGGAAACAGCAGGTGAGGGCGGTGCATGGGGCGCAGCTCTGCTGGCAGCATTTTCTGTATGTGCAGAGGGACGCAGCCTTCCCGAATTCCTGGCTACTGAAGTGTTTAAGGATGCCAAGGGCTCTACACTGGAGCCCGATCCTGCAGATGTAGCAGGCGTAAATGCCTTTATGGAACTGTATAAAGCAGGCCTTTCCGCAGAACGCGCAGCGGCAGCGGACATGAAGAGATAAGCGGAGGGTGATATGTTAGAGAAACTTAAAGAAGAAGTTTATCGTCAGAATATGGAACTCCCCAAGCATGGTCTGGTTACCTATACATGGGGTAATGTAAGTGGTATCGACAGAGAGTCCGGACTGGTTGTAATTAAGCCCAGCGGAGTTGACTATGAGACCATGTCTCCTGATGACATGGTAGTGGTGGACTTGGAAGGCAAAGTGGTTGAAGGTCATTACAGACCATCTTCCGATACACCTACCCATGTGGAACTTTACAAGGCTTTTCCGGAAATCGGAGGTGTCGTTCATACCCATTCTTCATGGGCTACCAGCTGGGCACAGGCAGGCCGCAGTATTCCATGCTATGGCACCACACATGCTGATTATTTCCACGGCACCATTCCCTGCGTTCGTAACCTGACCAAGGCTGAGATAGATGAGGCATATGAGAAAAATACCGGTCTTTCCATCGTAGAGGCTTTTGAGGGACAGAATCCTGTATATTGCCCGGGCTGTGTCTGCAAAAACCATGGTCCTTTTACCTGGGGCAAAAATCCGGCGG
>JAZUHR010000214.1:0-8018 GCA_045641825.1 Lachnospiraceae bacterium | reverse complement strand
GCTTAAAATACCACTATTTCTACTGATTCGTTACTAATCATCAAGCTTGCAGTTTTCTACTATATACTCATCAATAGCTTTTGTATCACAAAGAACAACTCCGTTTACCTTATAACGTGCATCTGCCAGCCTTGCCAGTTCTATAAACCGATTTCTTCCCATAGAGTACAGCATTCTTCCTTCATCATATCTGACGAACCGCTTCACACCGTTCTTAGAAACGGCCAACATCTCACCAGCTGTCTTAAAGGATCCTCTTCCTATCGGAAACAAAATGAGGGACACTTAGTCACTGTGATAATCATTTTATACCCCTTCTCCCAATTTTTTTATCATTTCATCCATTGACTTTATCAAGGATTCAGTATGCTTCATATCGTTTTCTAATTGAAATTTTCTTTGAATTAGCGCCTGCCGAAGTTCTATATTTGAACTGTCAATTAATGAATTTACCTCCTTTAGTGTAAACCCAACCTCATTTAAATATTTTATCTTCTTCGCTCTCTCCAACGTAATTTCATCATAGAGGAGATATCCATATTTGTTTTTTCCGCTTGGTGACATAGTTCCGGCCTGCTCATAGCACTGAATGCTGCGCCTGGACACGCCAACAAGATTGCAAAGTTCTTTCAACGTATAATTTTTCATTGCTTTTCAAGCGTATGACTGCACTTTACGTGCAGTCAAAGACTTTTTTATCAATATTCATCATTTCTTCCCGCAGCAATTTAAGTGAGTTATCCACCCCCTTCTTCTTTTGCCGTAATACTTTTTCTTTACCTTGTAGCCTTTTTAACAACTCTCGACCATCAAATTTTTCTAAGTCTACAATTTCTTTTACAGTAAACGTAAAACCTTGATAGACAAGAATCCTTTTAACTTTTTCTGCAACTGATTCATCGTATAACAAGTGCCCATATTTATTCCTTGCCGTGGCGCGAATCAATCCTGCCTTCTCAAATCCCTGTATCGCGCGCCTGGACGCGCCCGTACATTCACAAAGTTCTTTTAAAGTCAGCATAAAAATGCCCTCCTATGAATTTACTTCATAGAAGGGCTTGTAATTTTCGCGTGTTTATTTTCGTAACTGATTTAACATATAATTGGCTATGTCTCAAAATTGGCCTATACTCAATATGCCCAAAATGTCTTATGCTGTATTGGGGTTCTCCGTCCGGAAATTTCCCATAATGTTTTCCTCATATTTCTATACCAACATATCTGTAATAACCATGGCGTGATCACTGCTTGCGGCAACGGACTCCTCATATAAATACTTTGATGCACAAATGTCCATCTCCTTCTTTGCAAATATAAAGTCATACCTACATTCACGATGGCTACTCTTAATTATATGTGACACTGCCAATGGTCTACCATCACAAGCCTCGGGATTATTTAACGTCGCAGCAAATGTATCTGCAAGTCCAAGCGTCTTTAGCTCGTTAAAAAAGACTCTGGCGCCATTGCGGTCGCCTTCATCTTCTTTCCCCTGGCTAAAAAATTCCATTTTTTCAATCAGCGCATGATCCTTTAACGGTTCATTGGCATCCATTGATACAAAGTCAGGCCTAAAATTATGTACTGCTTCAGCAAATCTTCTGAATTGTATAGCCTTACCCCACTTGAATCCAGCTCCTGTAACTGAATGAAAGGTAGCTACACGATATTCCTTACCATCACTATTTATAACAGCCCAAAGAGTTCTTTCCGGTAATAAGCATCTTTCAAACACACCGGCATCTACTATACGTATATCTTTAGATACAATAATCATTACACCAAGGCGGCGATTATCTGTATCAAATTCCTTGCTATCCGCGCTATATACCCCTGAGTATTCGCAGTAGAAATTATCTTTCAACTCACTCACTATATACTTAGCAGCCTCAGTTCCAACTTCCTGCAGGGTAATAATACACTTTTCCATTTGCATTTGGGATTTCAGGTATTCCAATATTTTCTTTGTATTGCTTTTGCAGCAAATATTCCAATCAATATATCGCATATTTTTCCCCCGTTCTCCCCTTCGCAATCAATAGTGGCTACATTCGTATTTTACTCGTGTCAGCCACAAAAAAGCCCTGTTCTTATGACTGTATTTTATCATAGAACAAGGCTTTTTAATAATTATTTTTTGATAATGTAATATACTTGTAAAGGCTATTTCTTATATTTTTCAGCTACGAAGAACTCACTTTTAGTAAAATATCTCGCACTGACAGGTCTGGTATAGCCATAAAGAACACCACCGGTCTTATCCAGTTTCTGAGGATCTACGTCTTTTTTAATTAAGCCTTTTGACTTCAGATAATCGTATTCGTACTGGGTCAGCATAATGCAATACAGATAATTCGTCTCAGCCGCGCCGAATCTTCCTTGGCCACTGGGAACATCCAGGTAGCAAATCATACCTGTCTGCACTTCCTCCAGCAAATAGCAATCCAGCAGTCTCCCTTCTTCAATCTCCGCAGAAGAAGCAGTCACGATATCCAGCACTTTGTACTTAATTAAACAATTATAAAGCACTTCCTCTTCAAAAGTTGTCTCATCAAACTTACCTATCACCGGGAACATCTGATAAACATATCCGTCCTGATAATAAAAATCCGATGTATTCATCACGCCTGCAAAGTAGTAGCCCAAATTCGTTATAGGTGCTTCCGTGGGCGTCGGGGTATTAGTAGCAGTTGGAACCGGGGTATTTGTTGCCGTCGGCTTTGGAGTGTTGGTCGCTGTCGGCTTTGGAGTATTTGTCGCTGTAGGCATTGGCGTATTTGTCGCGGTCGGCCCTGTCGTCGCCGTAGGCGATGACGTTGGCGACAAACTCGGAGAGTTTGTCTGCGTCGGAGTAGCTGTCGGCTCAACAGGTTCTTTACCACAACCGACCATACAGAGCGCTATTATCAAAAATAAAACTGTCACCTGTTTTTTCATCTCATTAAACCTCTCTTGAATTTGTGTCTTCGAAAAAAGTGTCTTCTATTTCGAATTTATACATACAAAATCCGATGATAGAAATTGCCTTTTTATTCTATCACCGCCTTTCCCTCTACCCCAATAGGGCCAAAGTCCTGCCGTCCCCATTTTTTAGCACAAAAATTATTATATTTTTCTAAAAAACCGCATTTTTCACATTGTTTTAACTCAATTTTAAGCATTTTTTAAAACTTAAGTTTACCCTGTTTTCGTCAAAAAAACACCGAATGATTTCTCATTCGGTGTCAAATTCCCACAAATTATATTTAGTTTTGCACTATCAGTGTTTTTTCTCAATCTGGGTAAGGATTACATTTACCAGGATGCCGAGAATAAGTGCTGTAGCGATAGCGGTAAGTGTAATCTTGCCGAAGTTCAGTGACAGACCGCCGATACCGCAGATGAGGATAGTAGATACTACGAAAAGGTTCTTATTGTCCTCTAAATCTACCTTCTGGATCATCTTGAGACCGGATACTGCGATGAATCCGTAGAGTGCGATGCAGACACCGCCCATGATACAGGAAGGAATGGAATTTACAAATGCTACGAAAGGCGCCAGGAAGGAAATGATAATTGCAAGAATTGCAGTTGTGAAAATGGTCCATACGGAAGCATTCTTTGTAATAGCTACACATGCGATAGACTCACCGTATGTAGTATTAGGGCAGCCACCGAAGAAGGCACCTGCAAAGGAGCCCACGCCATCACCAAGGAGTGTTCTGTGAAGACCCGGATCCTCCAGAAGGTCCTTTTCAATGATGGAAGAAATGTTCTTATGGTCTGCGATATGCTCCGCAAAAACTACGAAGGCAACAGGTACGTATGCTACTGCAATAGTGCCCACGTATGCGCCGCTAAGCTCGCCGAAAGCTCCGAAAGCGGTCAGGAATGTGAAATTAGGCAGATAGAAAAATGTAGAGAGACCGATTCCACCATCTACAAGTGCTGTAAGAGGCTTGAAATTTGTAACAAGCATGCTGTCATTGCCGGTAGCACTACCAATGCCTGTAAGAATTGCTGCCAGTGCATAGCCTGCAAGAATACCGATGATGAAAGGGATAAGCTTTACTGTGCCCTTACCAAAAGTAGAGCAAAGAATAGTAACAAAAAGTGTTACAATACCGCAAAGTACTGCGAGAAGAACATTTGCGCTCTCCTGTCCACCCTTCTGAAGGTCACCGATGGCATTACCTGCCAGAGAAAGACCGATAATTGAAACTGTAGGTCCGATAACTACTGCAGGCATAAGTTTGTTAATCCATTCAACGCCCACAAATTTTACGATAATTGAAATGATAACATACACAAGGCCTGCAAAGAGTGCTCCCAGAAGAAGTCCCAGATAGCCTACTGCAGTAGATGCGGCTCCTGTAAATGCTGCTGCCATGGAACCTAAGAATGCAAAAGACGATCCCAAAAATACCGGGCTCTTAAAGCCTGTAAACAAAAGGTACACGATAGTACCTACACCTGCTCCGAAAAGAGCTGCTGCGGAATCCATGCCGTTTCCAACGATAAGCGGAACTACCAATGTAGCTGCCATAATGGCCAGTAACTGCTGGATTGCGAATGTGATAAGCTTACCGAAAGTAGGCTTGTCCTGAATGTTGTAAATTAACTTCATATGTTCTCCTCTGCCCCTTGGGCTCAAAAAAAAAAATCAAAGTAAGCCCCATTGCTTCAGTGATTTTTTTTTATTTTATATTTTTTGACTGATGGTTTCAAGTATTCCTTCAATCTTTACAAATTAGCATTTCTAATGCTTTTTATAAGATGGATACAAATACCTGCAGTATAACAATATAAAGGGCACCTCCTCCTTTTAATCTGCTCCTGTCTAATTGACTCTGGCAAATCACCTCCGGAGGAAGTGCCCTTTTATTTATTAGAATTCAACTACAACTTCATTTACATCCTGAAGCATGCTTGCAGGAATATAGCAGTTTTCTACAACAGTACCATTTACTGCAACGCACTTAGGAGTGCCCTCAAGGCCGTTAGGATTCTTAACTGTAATGTTAAGTTTCTTGCCTCTGAAGTCCTTCTCCATTGTGATTTCCTTCCAGTCTGTAGGAAGTGCAGGACAAATCTTGATGCCGTTGAAGTCAGGTCTGAGACCCAGGATACCCTCTACGCAGCCTACCATAACTGTGGATGCTGTACCGGTGAGCCAGTGAACATTTGCACGGCCCTCGAAAGGAGAATCTACGGACTCTGTGAACTGGCCATGTACATATGGCTCCAGCTTTCTGATTTCAGCCTTATCGTTCATGGAAGCAGGCGCAGACTCATCAAAGTACTGGAATGCACGATTACCGTGGCCCATAAGTGACTCTGCAAGGATAATCCAACCCTGTGGCTGTGAGAAAATACCGCCGTTTTCCTTGGTGGACTTGTTGAAAAGAAGCATAAGTGCGCCGTCGAAAGCATGCTTTTCATAGGAAGGAGCCATTACGCGGCAGCCGTACTTGGTATTGAGCTCACGATTAACGGACTCAAGTGCTTTTTCAGCCTGATCTTTGGATGCAAGACCGGAAATAACAGCCCATGACTGAGGATTGAGCCACATATTTGCCTCGGGATCCTTCTTGGAACCGATGATTTCTCCTGTCTCTCTGAAACCACGGATATATCTGTCATCCTCCCAGCAAAGGGACTGGATGCGGTCGCCCATAATCTTCTGGTTTTCATCGATATACTTTAAGTACTCTGTATCGTTCTTGTACTCTGCAAACTTTCTGATGATTGTGAAAGCATAGTAGAGCTGCATAGCTACGAAGCTGGACTCACCCTGCTTGCCCAGTCTTAAGCAGTCATTCCAGTCTGCATGAAGACCTGCAGGCATACCGTGAGCGCCCAGTCTCTCCATGGAGAAATTGATGGCTCTCTTTAAGTGATCGTAAACAGTGCCCTCTTCCTTGTTGGCATAAGGGATAACCTCATCAACAAAAGCAAGATTGCCGCTCTCTGCGATATACTTGTAAACTGTAGGGAAAAGCCAGAGTGCATCATCTGCTCTGTATGCAGGATGGCCTGTCTCACGTACATAGCTGGCATCATCAGGAGTATCCTCATGACCTGCATTATGGGTGTACTTAACGAGAGGAAGACCACCACCGTTGTTTACCTGACCGGAAAGCATGAATCTGATCTGACGTGCTGCCATCTCAGGATCAAGGTGGATAATACCCTGAATATCCTGTACGGTATCACGATAGCCGAAGCCGTTTCTCTGACCGCAGTAAGAGAAGGAGGCTGCTCTGGACCATGTATATGTAATGAAGCACTGGTATGCATTCCAGGTATTTACCATGGAGTTGAAGGACTCTGAAGGTGTATTTACCTTCAGGTGAGACAGCTCACCGTGCCAGTAGGTAATGAGTTCCTGAACTTCCTTATCCACTGTAGCCTTTACATCCTTATAATCAGCCATGATAACTTCTGCCTGAGGCTCCAGCTTCATACCGAGGATGAAAGCGATTTCCTTTTCCTCGCCTGCTGCCAGTGTGATATCTGTAGAGAGAGCACCACAGCCGTTGGAATTGTAGTTCATGGTGCCATCGCACTTACCATTCTGTACGCTTACAGGATTGCCATAGCCGTGGTAACGGCCCAGGAAGGTCTCCTTGTCACCGCATGCAGATGCAACAGGATTACCTGCAAGACCGAAGAATCTGGTCTTCATGGAGTCACCATTGATAGAACCACCGGAAACGAACTCGTTGATGGTCTGCATGATCTTGTCATCTTTAAAATATGTACGAGTAATGAACTGGGTATACTGAAGGTTTACCTGGTCCTGCTCGTAATTACAGTCATTTGTAAATTCACAGTAGCCGAATACGGAAAGCTTCTTCTCTGCTGCTGTGGTATTTTTAACCTTAAGTCTCCATACCTCGTATGTCTTGTTCATAGGAACATAGTACATAGCCTCGGAATGAATGCCTGCATAGTCTGCCAGCATATTTGTATAGCCTGTACCGTGATGGCACTCAGACTTGTAGCTCTCGAGATCCTTACCAACAGGCTGCCAGCTTGCTGACCAGAAGTCCCTGGACTCATTGTCGCGGATGTAGATGTAACGACCGGGCTGATCGAACTGGTTGAATACGTAACGAATGATACGACCGTTCGCACCACTCTTCTCAAATGAGTAACCACCGGCATTATTGGAAATAATAGCGCCGTAAGCCGGGGAACCAAGATAGTTGGCCCAAGGTGCCGGAGTGTCCGGACGGGTGATTACATACTCTTTTGCATTTTCGTCAAAATAACCGTACTGCATTTGTCCCTCCTAAGGATGAAAATTATATCAGGTTAAACGTTTAAGTAGGCAGACCTACTGCCAAACTCTACCACAAATTTTAACATATATTCCAAAAAAAACAACCAAAAAAATCAGAGAAATTAACCCTCATTTCTCTGACTTTTAAGCTGAATTTTTGTTTACTTTTACTTAACTCCTACTAAAACGCCTGATGCTTTACCACAGCATATTCGTCACCGTTTCTGTAATAAGGACAGGAACTCCTCTTATTTGAAAATTCCGCGTACTCCATCATGGCCGCCTCGTCTTCATCCATGTCAACGGTGCAGTAATACTCTTCAAATTCTTCATCATATGCGTAAAACGCGCATGTATCACACTGATTATTCCCTGCCATTTCTATCCTTTCCGTGGTCGTTGAAATTTTTCAAAGCCCTCTCAGTTTTTATACAATACAGCCAGACCACCCTCTGAAGTCTCACGGTAACGATTATTGATATCCAGACCGGTCTGTCTCATGGTCTCTACCACCATATCGAAGGAAATTTTTCTGGTGGTGGTCAGGAAATTGGCAAGTGAAAGGGCATTGATGGCACGCATAGCCGCTACCGCATTTCGCTCGATACAGGGAATCTGAACAAGCCCGCAGATAGGATCGCAGGTAAGTCCTAAGTGATGCTCCATAGCTACTTCAGCCGCATACTCTATCTGGTCAATCCCCATAAAATGAAGTTCCGCGAGAGCCGCCGCGCACATGGAGCAGGCCGCT
>JAZUHR010000213.1:0-13767 GCA_045641825.1 Lachnospiraceae bacterium | reverse complement strand
TATGGATATCCCGATTACAGACGGTGTACCTTTTGAGGAAATTCTGGATACACTTAAGTAAAGTCCGGAATTTAGAGCTTGGAACATAAGTGAAAAAGGAGAGATGATTAAATGGAAATTTTATATAAGGTTCATGACAATTTATATGTAAATCTGACCAATCGTTGCCCTTATGCATGTACCTTCTGCCTGAGACAGACCATGGACCGCATCGGAGAGTCCGACCGCTTGTGGCTGGAGAGAGAGCCTTCATACGAAGAGGTTGTGGAGGAATTCAAGAAATTTGATATGTCAAAGTATAATGAAGTAGTATTCTGTGGCTTCGGTGAGCCTACAGAGGCCTTTGACGTGCTGATAAGGGTGGCAAAGTATGTAAAGGATACTTACCGCATGCCGATCAGAATCAATACCAATGGTGCCGGAAATCAGGTGAATGGTCGTAATATCGTGCCGGAAATGAAGGGGCTCATAGATACGGTGTCAATCAGCCTTAACAATCCCGACAAGTCCAAGTATCAGGCTTTGGTCAGAAGTAAATTCGGAGACCGTTCATTTGAAGATATGATTGATTTTGCAAAGGAATGTGTAAATACTCTGCCTCACGTGGTTTTGACCACGGTAGACACCACTATTTCCAAGGAAGAGGAAGCAGAATGTCAGCGTATCTGTGATGAGATAGGAGCGACCTATAGAATCAGACCCTGGGAGTCTTAAAATATAGTTTCAGAAATTTTAATATCTTTTCCGAAAAACAGCCCGAATGGCTTTTGGCCATCCGGGCTTAATTTTTTAATGCAGTATTTATCAGTCGTGGTAAAGTCTGTTTTCTTCCTCGTACTTAGGCTCGCAGGTAACGGAAATGCCCAGCTTTCTGAACATCTTTTCATCGATGGAGGAAAGGATGACGGAAGAATGAGCATCGCAGCCTTTAAGCTTGGGCAGACTAGCAATAGCCTTGGCTGCCAAAGGATTATTAGTAGCGGAAGAAGAGAGGGCTATGAGAATCTCATCGGTATGAAGACGAGGATTATTGCTGCCCAGGTATTTAGTCTTTAATAACTGTATAGGCTCGATGGACTGAGAGGAAACCAGGTCGATGTCATCAGGAATTTTTGCTACAGCCTTAAGGGCATTCATAAGCACAGATGCAGCCGGACCCAGAAGAGAACCGGTCTTACCGGTGATGACGCTGCCGTCAGGCAATTCCATAGCCATAGCGGGATGGCCGGTAAGCTTTTCTTTTTCAAGGGAAGCCTCGATGACCTTCTGAGCGCTTTCGGACATGCCACCCTGATTCAGGAGGGACTCCAGCTTGTTGAGGTCATCCTTGGTCTCGCCGTACTTGTGCTTCTGGCACATAGCCTTGTAGTAGCGGCGAAGAATTTCCTTGCGGGAGGCTTCACGGCAGGCTTCATCGTCAAAAATACAGTTGCCGGCCATGTTTACGCCCATATCGGTAGGGGAATTGTATGGGCATTCACCCATGATGGTCTCGAAGGTACGCTTGAGTACAGGGAAAATCTCCACGTCTCTGTTGTAATTAACTGTGGTGACGCCGTAAGCTTCCAAATGGAAGGGGTCAATCATATTCAGGTCATTAAGATCAGCGGTAGCAGCCTCGTAAGCCAGGTTTACAGGGTGCTTAAGAGGAATGTTCCAGATAGGGAAGGTCTCGAACTTGGCATAGCCTGCGGTAACTCCTCTCTTGTACTCGTGGTAAATCTGAGAAAGACAGGTGGCCATTTTTCCGCTGCCGGGACCGGGTGCTGTGATGACTACCAGAGGTCTTTCGGTCTCGATATAGTCATTTTTTCCGAAGCCTTCGTCGCTCACGATACGGGTGACGTCGTTGGGGTAGCCGGGGATGCGGTAGTGTCTGTAGGATTGGATGCCCAGATCCTTCAGGTGGTTTTCGAAGGAAACAGCCTGAGGCTGGCTGGCGTATTTGGTGAGGCAGACCGAACCAACAAAGAGGCCAAGTCCTGTGAAGGCATCTATAAGACGAAGGGTATCGATATCATAGGTAATACCATAGTCGCCACGAATTTTGCCGCTTTCGATGTCTTCGGCACTGACTACAATGACAATCTCGGCCTGATCTTTAAGCTGCAGAAGCATCTGAAGCTTGGAATCCGGCTGAAATCCGGGTAAAACTCGGCTGGCATGGTAGTCGTCGAAAAGCTTGCCACCGAATTCCAGATAAAGCTTATTGCCGAACTTGGCGATACGCTCTCTGATGTGCTCAGACTGGACTTTAAGGTATTTGTCGTTATCAAATCCGATTTTCATAATGACCTCTTTTTGAAATAAAAATAGTAACGTCACCTTTGACGCTTCTTACAGAAGAAGTTTATCATAAAATGTCATAATTTGGTATGCTGTTTTTGTAAAAAAATCCAATGGATTAGTGCTTATTTTTGATATGATTTATTAGGAAAAATTGTAAAAGCAAAAGCAGGAGAGCTCTTCGCATACACCGGATTTTTACATTACACCTATCACTATGCCCGCTATGATAATGAGGGCACAGATAATCTTGTGGAGAATGTCTTTTTCCTTGAAAATAAACTTGCCGGCTAAAATGGTAACGATAACACCGGACTGCTTAATAAGTGTCATAATGGTGACCTGGGAAGCGGGATCGCCGTTGGCTATGAAAAGTGCCCTGTCCATGATGATAAGGAGGATAGCCAGAAGCCATACCCAGATATTTTTGAAGGTGCTTAAATGTATGCGGGTGCGGGTGAAGGCTACATACAAAAGGTAGTAGAGAAGAAGGAAAAGCATGTACCAGAATTGCAGCTGGGAGTGGCTCATTTCCTTCATGAGTATTTTGTCCAGAAGGCCGGATACTGCATTCAGCGCACAGGACAGAAAGGCCAGAAAAATATACCATGCGGTTGATCCCTTGGCGAAGGTCGTTTTTTCCTTGGGAGCGACTGTAGCTTTTTTACGAAAAGGATTGAACTTTAGAAAAAGAAGGCCTGAGCAGACCAGAAGCATGCCGATGGTCTTGGGGAGGGTAGGAAGCTCATGAAGGACGGTAATGCCGAGAACCGTGGCGAAAATTACACGGGACAGATCCAGAACACCGTACATGCTGATGGGAAGCTTTTTAATAGCCTTGAAGCCTAAAATCCAACCGACAAAAATGACGAAGGATTTAACAGCAATCCAGAGATACTGCATGGGCAGAAGTCCTGTGGCCTTGGGGGCTTCCGGCAGAACCAGTAAAAATGAAAGCAGGGTGGAAAGCGCCAGAACTTCGATGACGGTATTTTTTTCAAGGGCTTTTTTCTTACATATTTCACGGGTGCCCTTAATTATTCCGTAAAACAAAACAAGATATATCCACATAAATCAAAAACTCCGATGATATAATTCCACGGAAATATACCACCGGAGTTTTATTTTGTCAAATCAAATTAAATGTTGAAAAGGGCTGCATACTCAGCGAGAGCGCCGTCTGTGTCATGGGTCAAAACCTTCTTGGCCAGGGTCTTACCGAGCTGAACGCCTTCCTGATCGTAGCTGTTTAAATTCCAAAGGAAGCCCTGGAACATAACCTTGTTCTCGAAGTGGGCAAGAAGAGCACCAAGAGCTTCGGGAGTAAGGCTGTCGCCGATAATGATGGAAGAAGGACGATTGCCCTCGAAATTCTTATTGAGGTCGTCTGAGGACTTACCGCAAGCGAAAGCCATAATCTGAGCAACTACATTTGCACAGAGCTTCTGCTGGGAAGTAGTACCCTGGATCACGATGTCCTGATTCAGCTGGCTGTTTTTGAAGCCGATGAACTGAAGAGGAACGATGTCGGAACCCTGGTGCAGGAGCTGGTAGAAGGAATGCTGTCCGTTGGTACCGGGCTCACCGAAGATAACAGGACCTGTAACGTAGTTAACAGGCTCACCGTAACGGTTAACTGACTTACCGTTGGACTCCATATCCATCTGCTGAAGATGAGCAGTGAAGCGGAAAAGAGCCTGTGAGTAAGGAAGAACGGTAGTAGCGTAGTAGCCCAGAACATTTCTCTCGTAGAGACCGATGAGGGCATCCATCATAGCTGGGTTCTTTCTGATATCAGTATTTGTAGCCAGCTTGTCCTCTGCAGCTGCGCCTGCAAGGAATTTCTTGTAGGTGTCAGGACCGTAAGCGAGGGAAAGAACTGCGCCGCCTACAGCTGATGTAGAGGAATAACGACCACCGATATAGTCATCCATGAAGAAGGCTGCCAGGTAATCGGAAGAATGAGCCAGAGGGCTGGTCTCGGAAGTAACAGCAATCATGTGCTTGCTGGGATCGAGGCCTGCATCTATAAGTGCCTGCTTTACGAGAGACTCATTTGTAAGAGTCTCAAGGGTGGTGCCGGACTTGGATACCAGGATGAAAATTGTTCTGGAAGCATCTACTGCCTTCAGAACGCCTGCAGCATCGTCAGGGTCAACATTTGAAACGAAACGGGCATTCATAAGGAAGGTATTGTTCTTTCTGGCCCAGTTCTTAAGTGCGTGATAAAAAGCGCGAGGACCCAGGTCGGAGCCACCGATACCGATCTGAACGGCTGTGATAAACTTCTCGCCCTTCTCATTTACAATTCTGCCTGCATGAACATCATCAGCGAATTTATATACCTTCTCGAGCTGCTCTGCATAGAAGGCACGCTTATTTACACCGTCAACGATTACGTCATCGCCCAGCTGACCACGGGAGAGGTGGTGAAGAACGTGACGCTTCTCACCGGTATTGATAACCGCACCATTGTAGAGCTCCTTGAACTTCTCGGAAAGCTCAGCCTCTTCAGCGAGCTCAGCAAAAGCTGCAAGAACCTTCTCGTCAACCTGCTTAGCTGCATAGTTGTAAGCAAGGCCTGAAGACATGGGTACGGAGTAATTTCTAACACGGGCAGCACCATTTTCGCCTGCCATAACATCTTTAAGAATTACTTCACCCTTCATACCGCAAAGCTTCTTATATGAAGCAAGGGTATCAAGATTTTTCCAATTTGCCATAATAAATCTCCTTTTTATATATAGAAACCTCGGGGAAGAGAACTATATATATGTTAAAATCATAACAGACGATAGAATACCAAAAAAAAACGTTTTTTGCAATGGGGAAATTTTTTATTCACAATGTTTACAATTTTCACAATGAAATTAGCCGGAAGCGGAGATGGGATGAGTTATTGAGTAGAGAGAAGAAACGTTTACAAACTGTTCATTTTTCTGACATTTCAGGTTCAAAATAGCTTGGTATAGTAATTACAGCTGAGCAAGAGCTCAGATAATTAAATAGTTTACAAGACATTTTTCATAAATAAAAAGCCCATTGGAACCCTCCCCTCCGATGGGCTTCTCCTCATTTTTAGGGGGTTATTGAAATCTATCATTAAAATACGGCGCTTCGGCGCCTTTTTTTGCGAATATATATCTTGTACCGGTTGCACGGGCTATGCAGGTTTTGCACTTGTACCACTTGCACCACGGGAGGCACAAGCAGGGAAAAATTGAATAATTAAATAAAATTCAATTTTAAATTGAAAAACTCTTGACATAATTGAAAATGGGGTGTAATATGATGTCACAAAGAAAAAAGGAGACGACATAGTATATATGAAGGATCTCGGTAAGACCTTATCGGAAAACAGAAAAAAGAACAGCATGGGGCAGGCTGCACTGGCCGAGGCTATGAGAGAGTTCGGTTTCACACCGTCCGTTGCGTCCATCAGTTCATGGGAGAAGAATGTATCTGTTCCCAGTGCTGCACAGTTTCTGGCTCTTTGCAGTATTCTTCATATATCTGATATATACAGCGAGTTCATTGATGAGCACGGTGGCACCATGGCAGGACTGAACGCCATGGGACGTATGAAGGTGCAGGAGTTCATCAATCTTCTTATGGCATCTCCCGAGTACAGAGCAGCGACTCCGGTTATTACAGGCTTTTCACAGCCTGCAGGGGATAGGGAGCCGGCTCCTGTTATTACAGATATTTCACATGTACGTACCCTTCGCCTTTATAATCTTCCTGCATCAGCAGGTTATGGTGAATTCCTGGACGGAGACGACTACACTGAGGTTCAGGCTGATTCCGCACCGAAGGCAGCGGAATTCGGTATCAGGATCAAGGGTAACAGTATGGAGCCCAGATATACAAATGGGCAGACTGTATGGGTTAAGAAGTGTGATACTCTGAAGTCAGGGGACATAGGAATCTTCTTCTTAGATGGCAACGCATACTGCAAGCAGTATAGGAAGGATGCGGACGGAGTCAGACTCATATCGCTTAATCCTGACTATTCACCTATTCAGATTACTGAAGACAGTAATCTTATGACCTTTGGCAAGGTTTTGAACTAGCTTTTTACAAAAATTATTTAAATTTTTTCGGGATTTTGAGTTGGTGGGACATAAATGTCACACGCGATAGTTTATTATAAGTATATCAGATGAGCGAGTGCTCGGCTGAAATACACAGGGGCTGAAAAGGAGTTTATCATGCAGGCAGCAGTATCCATGAACAAGAACTATTATGACGACGCATTTGAGGCAGGTTATCAGGCTGCACTTAAGTCTATCAGAGAGGTGACCATTAAGGAACAGAACGAGAAGAAGGCTCAGGCAGCAGCTGAGAAGGCAGCCCGCCATGAGAGAAGAGTATTCTTCGCTATTCAGAGAACAGTAGGAGCAGGCATTATTCTTGCCAGTCTTGTTGCACTTATGGCTACATCCGGTGACTTCGGTCTGGCTGTGGCTACCATTCCTGCGGGTTTATTCTTCATGATTACCAATCGCAGAATTTTGGGTTAATTTTACGTATCGCAATCATATGAATTTTGTTGATTTTGCTATCCTTAAATCATATGACTCTTGTTATATGATTTACACCCACCCAGCCACGGCAAAGTTCCTTGCCGTGGCATTTTTCTTGACTTATATCCATATTACTGATAATGTAATCGAATGGGGCGCGGTCTATTTGACGCAATATTTAAATATGCAAAGAGGTGAACGATGTACTACTTTTTTGTAAATCCTGCTGCAAAGTCCGGACATGGTGTCAATACATGGCAGGAAGTTAAGAGTATTTTGGACAGTAGGAATGTGGAGTATGAAGTTGTTTTTACTCAGAAGGATACTTCTGTAAAATCAGAGTATGAAGCCATACTTGAAAGACATAAGGGAGGTCCTATTAAGCTGGTAGTTCTGGGGGGAGATGGCACCTTAAATCAGTGTATTGAAGGTGTGACAGATCTTGAAGGTACAGAGCTGAGCCTTATTCGAAGCGGCTCGGGTAATGATTTTGCTCATGACAAGGATTTACCCCTTGATATTAAGGAACAGGTAGAGGGAATCCTGGAGAGCAGACATTCCATGGATATTGATGTATGCGAGGTCTACTATTCTGATGGAGATGCTCCGGATGGGCATCATCGATTCCTGGTAAGTGCAGGATTTGGTTACGATGCAGATATCTGCTTTAATGCCAATAAGTCTAAGCTTAAGAAGTGGCTGGGAAGGTCCATATATATTTTTTATGGAATAAAGGATGTGTTTACTACTGCCTTGGCAGATATTGAGGTATATACAGGCGGGGAGAAGCGGAATTTTAATCGCCTTTATTTCATTGCGGCTATGAATCAGTCGGTTGAAGGCGGTGGGATTCCCATGTGTCCGGATGCCAATGATACTGATGGAAAGCTGGGCTTCTGTCTTATACATTCTCTTTCCAGAATAGGTGCTCTTATGCTGGTTCCCAAGCTTCAGAAGAAAAAGCATGTGGGCAAAAGGGGTGTAGATATTCTGGAGGCTAAGGAGCTTACGGTACATTCGTCAGAGCCTAAGATGGTTCACTATGATGGTGAGACTCCGGGTATGTACAGGCATTTCCGCACCAAAGTTATAGGGAAGATTAAATTCATATATTAATACAGGCTTTACAAAGGGTATGTGTCGTGCGCCGGTACATACCTTTATTTTTTTGAAATTATATAATTTTGTCTGTCTATTTTCTTGCATTGGTCTTATTAAAGTGATAAGATGTACTTATCAATTCGGGATGGGATCGAATTGACAGAAAACTATATGAAAGGACGGAATTTGTATGCAGGTTTACAAAACATCACAAATCAGAAACGTTGTATTGCTGGGCCATGGGGGCTCCGGTAAGACTACACTTGCAGAGGCACTGGCGTATCATACCGGAGCGATTTCAAGAATGGGAAAAGTCGCAGATGGCACCACTATCAGTGACTATGACAAGGAAGAGGTTAAGCGTAAGTTTTCTATCAGAGCATCAGTAGTCCCTATAGAATGGGAAGGACTGAAAATCAATCTGCTTGATGCACCGGGGTATTTCGACTTCGTAGGTCAGGCTGAGGAGGCAATGAGTGTTGCGGATGCAGCAGTAATTGTGATTAACGGAAAGGCCGGTATTGAGGTGGGAACTCAGAAGGCCTGGGATATTTGTGAAAGAAGAAAGATTCCTTGCATTTTCTTCGTAACAAATATGGATGATCCGAATGCAGACTATTTGAAAATAGTCCAGGATCTTAAGGAAATGTATGGTAAAAAGGTGGCTCCTTTCCACCTGCCTACATATGAGGATGGCAAATTTACAGGATTTGTGAACGTCGTAAAGATGGGTGCAAGAAAGTTCAATCCTGATGGTACATATATAGAGACCGGAATTCCGGAAGGTGTAAAGGGCGATTTGGAGGCTACCAGAAATTACGTGCTTGAAGCAGTAGCAGAGTCCGATGAGGCTCTTATGGACAAGTACTTTAACGGCGAAGAATTTACACAGGAGGAGATCTCCGGGGCGCTTAGAAAGAGCGTTATTGAACATGAAATCATTCCTGTTCAGATGGGCTCGGGTACACTTACATACGGCTGTAATATGCTTTTACAGTCCTTCATGAAGTACTTCCCGGCACCTGACAAGTCTGCAGTGTTTAAGAAGGGGACGAATAAGAAGGACGGTTCTGAGGTGCTTGCCGACAAGGATCCCGAAAAGCCTGTAAGTGCTTATGTTTTCAAGACCATTATGGATCCTTTCGTAGGAAAATACTCACTGGTAAAGGTTTGTACAGGTACTCTGAAGGCCGGAGATACTGTGTATAACGTTACTAAGGAAGTCGAGGAAAAACTTCAGAAACTTTACGTTATGCGCGGTAAGGAGCTTTTTGAAGTGGAAGCTCTGGAGTCAGGCGATATAGGGGCTATCGGTAAATTGCAGTCTACCAGAACAGGAGATACATTATCCACCAGAGATTTCCCTGTAGAGTTCCATCCGACCACTATGACAGAGCCTCAGGAGTACATGAGATATAAGGCAAAAGTCAAGGGCGAAGAGGACAAGGTGGCTCAGGCCCTCTTAAAACTTACCATTGAAGACCTTACACTTAAGATGGTCAATGATGAGGAGAACAGACAGATGCTCCTTTACGGCGTTGGCATGCAACAGATGGAAATCGCCGCATCCATGCTGGAGGAAAGATATAAGGTAGCAATCGAGCTCAGCAAGCCTAAGTTTGCATATAGAGAGACTATCACAAAGAGGGTTGAAAAGATTCAGGGTAAGCATAAGAAGCAGTCCGGTGGTCATGGCCAGTACGGTGATGTTATTATGGACTTTGAACCACTTGGAGATACGGAAAAGCCTTATGAATTCTCGGAAAAGATTTTCGGCGGCTCTGTTCCGAAGAATTTCTTCCCGGCCGTAGAAAAGGGCTTGCAGGAAAGTATAGTAAAGGGCCCTCTTGCCGCATACCCGGTAGTGGGAGTCAAGGCTACTCTGGTAGATGGTTCTTATCATCCGGTGGATTCATCGGAAATGGCCTTCAAGACAGCATCTATGCTGGCATTCCGTGCTGCATTTATGGCAGCGAAGCCTGTACTCATGGAGCCTATTGAATGCCTGAAGGTAACTGTACCGGATAAATTTACCGGAGACATTATGGGTGACCTTAATAAGAGACGTGGACGTATTATGGGAATGGAGCCTGTGAATGGTAAGCAGGTTATCGAAGCGGAGATACCTTCCTCTGAGCTTTACGGTTATTCCACAGACCTCAGATCCATGACCGGAGGAATAGGTGAATACAGGCATTCCTTCGTAAGATATGAACAGGCACCGGCAGATGTTCAGCAAAGAGAAATTGAGACAAGAGCATCTAAAATTACTCAGATAGAAACTTGATAGAAAGTTAATAAAACCTTTAGAGGAGGATAACCAAATCCTCCTCTTTTGTTGGACTTTTGTTGTGGTTTTAAAGATAAAATTTAGTGTATTACCATTAACTTGTATAGATGGCATTTTATTACATGGAGAACACTATGAAGAATAGAACCTTTAAGTTTAACCCCCTGAATTCGTTCGGTATCAGACTTGCGACAATTTTTCTTGGTATTATCATTATGGTTGCGGTTATGAATATCCAGATGACAAGTAAAAATGTTAAGGATGTTAACACAAAACTTGTCAGCACCTACATTGAAGATATTGCGGAAAGATATACCGACGAAGTTGTAATGTACAGAAATACAACAAAAGTCGGCATTGACTATATGTATCTTAGAGGAACCTTAAAGAAGATATTCGATGGGGTTGGTTGCGAAGGTATTGAGGGGAGTTACGGTTATGTGATTTCGGTACCGGATGCAAAATTCCTTTACCATCCCAATGAGGATGCACTAGGCATGCCGATGGGAAAACAGGAAGTAGTGGATTTTGTGGACAGAGTCTACAACGGAGAGGCTAAAGAAACAGAGATACTGACCTACAAAGAAGGTGAAAAGGAGATGTATGCTGCTTTGTCACCGGATCCCGAAGGTAAATTCGTTACTGTTGTAGTAGCAGAAATGAGCCAGGTGGAATCTGTAGTAAATAAGGCTATTTCCAAAGTTATTATTTACGATATAATCATTATTGTTGTTGCAGTTACTATAGCAGGCTATGCAGCTTCACTTTTTGCAAAACCTATTAAAAATATTGCTTCCGAAGTACAGAGATGTGCGGAACTTGATTTTACCGAAAGTGCAATTCTTATAAAGTGCGCAAAGAGAAAAGATGAAATTGGTCTTGTAGGAAAAGCTGTAGAAGAACTCAGAGGAAAACTTAAAGATACGGTTTCTGAGATACAGTCTCAGTCTGAAGATATTACCGGAGCTGCAATGGCTTTGGATGAACACGTGACCGGCGTTGCAGCAATCCTTCAGGAAGTAAGAGCTTCCATGACAGAAATTGCAAACGGTGCTCAGAACCAGGCGAGGGATGCAGAAGATGTATCTGAGAAGGTTGCCTTTATGGGTGATGAAATTATCAATACCAATAAAGAAGTCAGAGCCCTCAATGATGAAACAGAAGAGACAATTAAATCCAGTGCACAGGCAATAGAGACACTTAAGGGGCTGGCAGACACATCCGTTCGTTCCCAGCAGGCTGTGGACAGAGTTTACGAGCAGACAAATAATACAAATGCATCAGTACAGCAGATCAGATCCGCTACAGCAATCATTACCAATATTGCCGAGGAGACCAATCTCCTGGCACTTAATGCCTCCATCGAGGCTGCTCGTGCAGGAGATGCCGGACGAGGCTTTGCGGTAGTTGCCGATCAGATTCAGAAGCTGGCAGAGCAGTCCAACGCCTCTGCAGTACAGATCGATGAGGTTATTAATGTTCTTCTGAAGGATTCCGGAGAAATGGTTGAGACCATGCAGGAAGTTATCGATATCATGAAGAAGCAGCAGGAGGACAGCGATACTACCAGAGAGTCTATGGCGGCAGCCAATGATAAGGTTAAGGACAGCTTAGGAGCGGTTGCAAGAATTTTCACCGCTACCGGAAATATGGATCAGTCCAGAAAAATGGTTATCGAAAAGGTTGAGAGTCTGGCCTCTGTTTCAGCTTCCAATTCCGACTATATTGAGAACACATCCATGGGTGTTGTAAGAGTGGATGAGGCTATGACTGAAATGTCTGAGGAAGCAGGCAGACTTAAGAATATCGCGGATAATCTTAAGGAAAGCATGGATAGATTTAAACTTTAATAAAACATAAAGCATCGGGTGGAAACATCCGATGTTTTTTAATAGTGAATACAAGTAAAGTGAATCGCGAAATTTATAACTTGAAGTTTTTATCACTTTAATGCAAAAAAGTATTGACAATTTTTTTAGTGTGTGTTTATAATATCTTAAGTTTTGTATCGTTGTATACAAAAAAACATTTCAAAAACATTTTCATAAAATACTAGGAGGACATACACATGTCATACGTTGATGAAGTACTTGAGATTGTCAAGAAGAAAAATGCTGATCAGCCCGAATTCCTTCAGGCAGTTACTGAGGTTCTTGACTCCCTGAGACCTGTTGTTGAGGCAAACGAAGAGGTTTACAGAAAGAACGCTATCCTTGAGAGAATTACAGAGCCTGATCGTCAGATTATGTTCCGTGTACCTTGGGTAGATGATAAGGGCCAGGTTCAGGTTAACCGTGGTTTCCGCGTACAGTTTAACAATGCTATCGGACCGTACAAGGGAGGTCTCAGACTTCATCCTTCAGTAAATCTTGGTATCATCAAGTTCCTTGGCTTCGAGCAGATTTTTAAGAACTCTCTTACAACACTTCCTATCGGTGGTGGTAAGGGTGGCTCTGACTTCGATCCTAAGGGCAAGTCAGACAGAGAGATTATGGCATTCTGCCAGAGCTTTATGACAGAGCTTTACAAGTATATCGGTGCTGATGTTGACGTTCCTGCAGGTGATATCGGTACAGGCGCAAGAGAGATCGGCTTCATGTATGGTCAGTACAAGAGAATCACAAATCTCTACGAGGGCGTACTTACAGGTAAGGGCCTTTCCTACGGTGGATCCCTTGCTCGTACACAGGCTACAGGTTATGGACTCCTTTACCTTACAAATGCACTTCTTAAGGATAACGGTATTGATATCGCTGGCAAGACATGTGCAGTATCCGGTTCCGGTAACGTTGCAATCTACGCTATCGTGAAGGCTCACCAGCTTGGCGCAAAGGTAGTTACATGTTCCGACTCTACAGGTTGGATTTATGATCCTGAAGGCATTGATGTTGCACTTCTTCAGGAGGTTAAGGAAGTTAAGCGTGCTCGTCTTACGGAGTATGCTGCAAAGAGACCTTCAGCTCAGTACTTCGAGAAGAAGAACGGAGAGCACGGAGTATGGCAGTACAAGGTTGACCTTGCTCTTCCTTGCGCTACACAGAACGAGCTTGACCTTGAGGATGCTAAGATGCTTGTTGCTAACGGCTGCATTTCCGTTACAGAGGGTGCTAACATGCCTACTACTCTTGAGGCTACAAAGTACCTCCAGCAGAATGGAGTGCTTTTCGTAGGCGGTAAGGCTGCAAATGCAGGTGGTGTTGCTACTTCCGCACTTGAGATGAGCCAGAACTCCGAGAGACTTTCCTGGACATTCGAGGAAGTTGACGGCAAGCTTAAGAATATTATGGAGACCATCTACGCTAATATTTCTGACGCAGCTAAGCGTTATGATATGACAGTAGCAGGCAAGACTGACTACGTTGCAGGCGCCAACATCGCAGGCTTCGAGAAGGTTGTTAATGCTATGCTGGCACAGGGTGTTTGCTAATTAAACAATACAGATAAAATTCTCCTTCTAAATTGGGCCGAGCAATCGGCCCTTTTTTCTATTGAAAAAATTGAAAAAATATTATACTATAAGTAATGTATTTTCGAGGGAGACGTATGAGTAATAATAAGAGTATA
>JAZUHR010000212.1:0-6674 GCA_045641825.1 Lachnospiraceae bacterium | reverse complement strand
AACTGTATTGTAGCAATCATTTTGAACTTTGTCTATAGATTATATTGACTCCATTTTCAGCACATTTCCTAATGTTTATATCACTTCCATCTGCAGCACATCGCCTAATATTTATATCACTTCCATCTGCAGCACATTTTTCATAGCCTTATTTGCCCAATACGTAAAATGCTACCGCCGAAGCCGCTGCCACGTTTAAAGAATCCACGCCGTGGCTCATGGGAATTTTTACTGTAAAATCGCAGTCCTCGATAGTCTCATCCCTAAGTCCCGGGCCTTCGGAGCCCATAATTACCGCCAGTTTCTCCGAAGCCTTGAGCCTTTCATCGTCGATATCCACCGATTCCTTACTAAGCGCCATGGCCACAGTCTTAAAGCCATAATTCTTTAATGTACTCAGGTAATTTTCATTTTCTTTCTTGGAAAAATAAGTCCAGGGTATCTGGAAAACAGTGCCCATGCTGACTCTGGCTGCTCTCCTGTATAGTGGATCGCTGCAGCCTGATGAAAGGATCACTGCATCCATATTGAGAGCCGCTGCCGACCTGAAAATCGCCCCGACGTTGGTGGGATTCATCACATCCTCCAGCACCACTATTCTTCTTTTTCCCGCGATTACATCGGACACCTTTTCAAGTTTCTTACGATTCATGGCGCAAAGAAGGCCCCTGGTCAGCTTAAAACCGGTGAGCTCCGTGAGGACATTAAAGGCGGCCGTATATACAGGCACCTCCGGGTAGGCCTCTATTATCTCCCTGCCTTCCAGACTTCCCTTTTCCATAAGAAAAGAAAGTGGCTCGTATCCCGCTGCCAGCGCCCTCTTAATGACATTGGGGCTTTCTGCGATAAAAATCCCGGCTTCCGGCTCTCTGTAGTGCAAAAGTTCCGCCTCCGACAGTTTCGAATAAATCGAAAGTTCCGGCATATTCAAGTCATTTATCTCGATCACACTCATAGAAAACCTCAGACAAAAACATATTTTGTAAGTCTGTCCATGGCTTCCTCTACCAGCGCTTTAGGTAAAGCGAAATTCATTCTGATTCCCCATGGATCATGGAAGGAAGCCCCATCCTGCCAGGCCACTCCTGTGTCCCAGCCTCTTTTTATCAATTCATCTATGCTGATTCCTTTGCTTTTGCAGAATTCCTCGCAGTGCAAGAACATCATGTAAGTCCCCTGAGGCTTTGATATTTCTACGCCCTTAAAGTTCTTTTGCATATATTCGTAGGCAAAATCAATATTTTCACCAATTACTTTGCAGAGCTCATCTGTCCATTCATGCCCCTCATCCTTGTAGGCGCCGATCAGGGCATGCATGGAAAGAACATTCATTTCGTTGTAGTGAGTGGCTGCTTCTGTTTTTTCCAGGCGGTCCTTCAGATAGTCATTATAAATCACGTGATAGCTGCCGATAAGTCCTGCCAGGTTAAAGGTCTTGCTGGGTGCGTACACCGCTATCGTGCGGTTTTTCGCGTCTTCACTCACAGTCTGTGTGGGCGTATGCTTAAAGCCCGGCAAAATAATATCCGACCATATCTCATCGGAAATCACTATACAGTCATTGGCCTTGTAGACCTCCATCGCCTTCTCGATTTCCCATTTTTCCCATACTCTTCCGCAGGGGTTATGAGGGGAACAGAAAATAGCGAAATGAATATGATTCTCCTTAAGGCGTCTGTCCATATCCTCATAGTCCATGCGCCAGATTCCGTCGTCATCCTTTTTGAGAGGGCTAAGCTCCGCCACTCTCCCCGTATCCTCCAGGGAATGGGTGAAGCCTATATACGTGGGGCTGTGCAGAAGCACCTTTTCACCGGGTGCCGTAAAGGCTGTCATGGCACTGCATACACAGCCCAGCACACCGTTTTCATAGCCTATGTGCCTCTCCTCCATGCCGGTGACACCGTTACGTACGCTATGCCATCTGATTATGGAATCATAGTACTCCTTTGTGGGAAAATAGTAGCCGAAAAGAGGATGCGCTGCCCTCTTCTGTACTTCCTCCACCACTGTAGGTACCGTCTCAAAATTCATATCCGCTACCCACATAGGTAAAAGTGAAAAGCCTTCCCGGGGCGGCTCCGGCCCGAAGCTTACAGAGCCGTCATATACAGCGTCCACCGCCAGGGCATCCCGGCCCCGTCTGTCAATTATTTTTGTAAAATCGTACTTCATGCCATCTCCTTTTTGAACGAAGTGAAAAATGGAGAACCCCGAAGGGGTTTCTTACGAAATAAGCAGCTTGTAAAGCGTCGGCGACAGGTGATACTCCCGAATCAGGCTTTCCACCTCGGCTAAAAGCTTTTCCTTGTGCTCTGCAGGAATTCTTGCCTTAACTCCACGAATCAGCAGATTTTTCGGAGTATGGGTAAAATCGATAAATTCCAGTATCTGAGTCTTGTAGCCCGAGTACTCCAAAAGATTTGCCCTGATTGCATCAGTCATAATGGCTGCGGTACGCTCTTTCAGAAGGCCATAGCGTGTAAGAATACCGTACTCCTCGCTTTCAATCTGAGCATTCAGTTCATGCTGGCAGCAGGGCACGGAAATAATTATTTTACTGTTCCATCGAATGGCATGGTAAAGGGCATAATCGGTAGCCGTATCGCAGGCATGGAGAGTAATCACCATATCTACCGGCCGGTCGCTCTCATACACAGCCACATCGCCCACTTTAAAGGAAAGCTTGTCATAGCCGTACTTTTTCGCAGTCTGCTGGCATTTTCTGATAACGTCCTCCTTAAGGTCCAGGCCTGTCATGGTGACATCCATATGCTTTACATATGTCAGATAATAATATACCACAAAGGTGAGATAGGACTTGCCGCAGCCGAAATCCACGATATTGATGCTTTTAAGATTAGCCTTTTCCACGGCTTCCTCAATAAACTGAATGAATTTATTGATCTGGCGATACTTGTCGTACATGGAATTGATTATTTTACCATCCCTGGTAAAAACTCCCATATCCACCAGAGGAGGAATGACGGTGCCTTCCTCCAGATAGTAGCTTTTCTCCCGGTTGTTTTCCTTATTTACCTTTACCGGAGCGCTGGCTTTCCCCTTGGTAACAAAGACCTTGCCCTTTTTGGAAATCTTCACAGAAAACTCGTTTTCAGCGCTCCAGGCATTCAGCTGCTTGAAGCCTGCATCCATACATTTCTTGCAGAAGCCTTCTACCTGTGATTCTTTCATATTCTCATGAAAAGCCTGCTTATCCGTAAATTTTTCCGCCTGATAACCGTTTTTCTGCTTGGAAATAACGATTTTCTTATATTTGGAGTCCTTGACATTGGAAAGCACAATTTTCTCAATATTCTCTTTAAAAACCTCTTTTAAGCTTTCATCCAGTTCTATATCCATCTTCGGTCCGGCCGTAGCCTCTTCCTTTCTTTATATGTCCAGGTAAGTTTATATGTCCAGATAAGTTTATATGTCCAGATAAGTTACTCCAGCCTGATAATCCAGCGGGTCTCTGTCCTCATAATCAAAAAGTACCCAGAGCGTTTTATCCTGTCGCACAGGCAATTCTTCTATCTCGGTCTGTTTTTTCCCAGGGAAAATATAGTGAAATGGCTCCACGTGGACGTTTTTCCCCTTTGGAGCGAAGCGCTTCACCATATCCTTGTGAAGAGGATTTTCACTGGCCCACTCCGGCCTGCTCTTACATTTTTCCCTGTAATAGAGGTCAAAAATCAAGGCTTCCTCTATCATATCCATAGGAATCATCCTGTTTCCCAGCTCCTTTTCCTGCTCCAGGAATTCCTTTAAAATCTCAAATCTCTTCATTCTGGAGTGGCTGATGCCGGCATAGCCTTTTTCCTTGTAAAAGTCTCCCAGGCTTTTCAGAAAATCAAAGGCGCTGTCATAAATTTTATACAGAATTTTCATGGTGACCTCAAATTGTCCGCTGTTGAAGTAGACTTCGGTCATTTCTTCCACGCTTTTGATTTCCAGTACTTCAGCATATGAAAGCCACTTGGTAGACAACACCTCATAGGGCGGGTCATCGTGGTAAAGGATTTCATATTCCCCTGCATGTTCATACATATAGGAACCCTTCAGGACTTTAAGAAAGCCCAGTTGAAGTTGATTGGGGTGAAGTGCATATATCTCATCAAAGGATTTTCTAAAGGAGGCGTAATCCTCAAAGGGAAGCCCTGCTATCAGATCCAGATGCTGATGGATATTGCCAAAGGAAAGAATGCGTCCTGCCACTTCCTTTACCCGATCCAGTTTCATGCTGCGATGGATTTCCGATATGGTAGCCGGATTTGTAGACTGTACGCCTATTTCCAGTTGCACCAGCCCCGGTCGTAACCCCATCAGGAACTCTACTTCCGCATCCGTCAGGAGATCTGCAGATACTTCGAAGTGAAAATTGGTCACGCCATTGTCATTATCCTTGATGAACTGCCATATAGCCATAGCATGATCATGCTTGCAGTTAAAGGTTCTGTCCACAAATTTAATCTGCGGCACCTTTTTATCTATAAAAAACTTAAGTTCTTCCTTCACCTTATCCAAGTCTCTGAACCGTAAATGCTTGTCCACGGAGGACAGACAGTAGGAACAGGAAAAAGGACAGCCTCTGCTGCTTTCATAGTAGATAATACGGTTGGAGAAGTCATCTTTTTCATCATAAGCGAAGTTAAAAGCGGCCATATCTCCCGGCTGTCTAGCCTTTGTAAAAGAGATTTTTCCGGTAGTTTCCCTATAGGCCAGGCCGCAAATACTGTCAAGTTCCTTTATATCCCCTGCAAAATATCCGCACATCTCCCTGAAAGTGTTCTCGCCCTCTCCTATCATAACACCGTCGAAGGCCGGGTTTTTCAGCAGGAAATCTTCCACCTCATAGGACACTTCAGGCCCGCCGGCCCAAATCTGAGTGGCCGGCCTGATTTTTTTAAGTTCACCCGCAATTTTTGTCACATACTCTATATTCCAAATATAGCAGGAAAAACATACCGCGTCGGCGCCCCTTTCGTAGACGTCCGCCAGTATGTCCTCCTGCCTATTGTTTATGGTATATTCAGTTATTTCCACCCTGTCTTTGTACTCACCTGCATTGGCTTTAAGAGTATAAACCGCCAGATTGGAATGTATATATTTTGAATTGATGGCCACCAGAAGGATTTTCATTTTTCCTCACCTTATCGGCAGCCTTAGGCCTTGCCGATTATTTCTTACGCTTTTTCGATATTGCCGGCAACAGTTTTTTACATATAAGTGTATTATATATAAAGCCCACCAGCAGCGCAATAAGAATAATTACGGCAACGGTTACAAGATTTGTAAAAAGTATATTTTTCCAGGACAGTTTAGGCCAGAATTTTTTGGATTCGGTCAAAGCATACTTCATAATTTTGTTACCGAAAACCATCTGAACTGCGTAGATTTCCAGAGTTACGGACCCCAGTAAGGACGTTACGGGGTTTTCCGGTAATATGCCTGCCAGAAGTATAAGGCCTACGGCTGTAGGAATGCAAACCACATAGAAAAGATTGAATATAGGAGTCTGCAACTGGTTCTTAAAACCATACTGATAAGCAATAGGATGGAAAGCCAGGAGCAGGACCAGTCCCGCAATAAGACTAATAACTCTCCACTTCCACGCAGCCATATTCTTTATCTTGCTAACAGTTCCAAGTTTTGCAAAATAGTAGCCCAGGAAAAGAATCGGCAATCTGCACATAACGATAAAGATTACACGATATTTTGTAAAATTCATAATCAACAGGGACGCTGCTATCCAGATAATTACTGCAAGGAGCGGTGACTGCCATTTAAAGCGCATTTCCAGTTTCTGATATATAAAAAGGAGAAGGTAAAATAACATAATTGCCGGCAGAAACCAGAGGAAAGATCCTCCACCGTTGGTGAACAATTCTACTCCGAAAATGACTTTTATAAATTTTACAAAGGTCCACTTGCTTACGAAGCAGGCAACGACTGCCCAGCAAACGTATTTAATATATACGGACTGTAAACGGGAAAGCCAGAATTTTTTCGCATCTATAATAGGTCTGCTGCCGATGGAAAAGGCTGACATAAAGAAGAACATGTCAACGCCCAAATAGCATATGGTCTTTATAAATGTTTCCTGCATTCTATATGTGGTAACAATGCTCCAAAAGTGGAAGATGAGAACCATCAGCGCCGAAAGCGTCATGATGGATTTTTTGTTCATAGTCTTCATATATTAGAAATCAAAAGAGTGAGGTGCCATAACCATTACAACTCTGCCATTTACGATCTCAACAAGCTTGTCGTCAGCCTGTGTGCAGATGTTCCAACGAAGGTCAGCATGCTCATCAAGGAGAGTCTTGAAAGCCTCAGCATCTTCAGCCTCGAAGGAATACATGATGAATGGCTGGAAACCGAAAGCAGGAAGAAGAACATACATATCTGTATAGCCTGTGATTTCAGTATCAAAGCCCTGAACGTTCTCAAAATTGTGCTCAAGCATAAGCATAATGAGAGTCTCGTCCTCTGTAAGAGCTTTGAGAGCCTCCTCAACAGAAGCACCGGCTGCAATCTTATCCTTGTATGCCTTCATGCAGTATGCTGCTACAGAATCGTCTGCTACATCGCTGCCTGCGTTCTGGTTGTTATCTGTGTTCTGATTGTTATCTGTGTTCTGATTGTTGTCTGTGTTCTGGTTGTTGTCTGTG
>JAZUHR010000211.1:0-6577 GCA_045641825.1 Lachnospiraceae bacterium | reverse complement strand
TGTCATTAGCAGTTCTACCGTAGGAAGCGATAATTTCTTCCTTCTTTTCCTTTGTAATCATGGTAATTACCTCCTATTTTGATATATGCCAACCTCTCGGAGACGGTCGGAGTGATCCAATCCCTGGGAAGCGGTGCGCCTGTAATTTTCACAAGCTTTGATATAATAACACGATTTTCGCATTTTGTAAATATAATTTTTTAAATCTCATGAATAAAAATGCCGGATCTGAGCTTAGGTTCAAACCAGGTGGACTTAGGCGGCATCAGCATGCCTGCATCTGCCACATCGAAAAGTTCCGTAATACTGGTAGGATACATGGAAAGGGCAAGCTTCATGTCACTCTCCGCTCTCTTTTCCAGTTCCTTTAAGCCTCTTATACCACCCACAAAATCTATTCTCTTGTCGGTACGGGGGTCCTCTATTCCCAGAATCGGAGACAGCACATTATCCTGCAAAAGTGCAACGTCCAAGGCCTTCACCGGATCTGTTATATTTCTCCATGAAGAAGGTGCGGAAAGCTTATACCATTTTCCGGACATATACATTCCAAATGTGCATTTTTCACTGGGTTCTACAGGCAGAGGACTTTCAGTAACTGTAAAAATATTTTGTATTTTTTCCAGGAATTCTTCTTCTGAAAGACCATTTAAGTCCTTAACAACACGATTATAGGGCATGATAAAAAGCTCGTTTTCCGGGAAAAGCACTGAAAGGAAATAGTTATACTCTGCGTCCTCGCTGTAGGTACCTGAAGCCTTGGCCTCTTCTCTTCTTTTAAAGCCCACCTTAACTGCAGATGCAGCTCGGTGATGACCGTCCGCTATATAAATTCTGTTAATTTCCTCAAAGGCTTTTCGGATTTTTTCGGCATTCTCTGCAGCCTTAACGATCCATACTCTGTGTCTGATGCTGTCGGAGGATGTAAAATCATAGAGTGGTGCCGTAGACTTTACCATAGAAACCACTGAAGAAACCTCTTCATTTTTTCTGTATGCCAGGAAAATAGGGCCTGTCTGGGCTGAACAGGTGTCTACGTGACGAATTCTGTCCTGCTCTTTTTCCTCACGGGTATTCTCATGCTTCTTGATAATTCCATCCTTATAATCATCTATGGATGCCACAGCCACAAGACCGGTCTGTGCTCTCCCGTTCATGGTGAGTTCATAGAGATAGTAATAGGCATCTGTGTCCTTTTGATACACGCCTTCTCCGGTCTCCTGTGCCAGCATGTCGCGTGCCTTCATATAGCATTCTTCCGAATACATATCAAAGTCTTCAGGAAACTGAGTCTCCGGTCTGTCAATATTCAAAAAAGAAAGACGGTCCTTGGCTGCTTCAAGATAGGCTTCTTTTCTGTTGTAAACATCATAAGGAAGAGCAGCCACTCTGTGTACCAGTTTTTCATCAGGTCTAAGTGCTTTAAAGGGTAGTATTTTCGCCATGTATCCTCCTTAAAAAAGCTAAATTTTTCTTTTTTGCAAAATTTCAAAATGAACACAATTCTATCACAATTTTATTGTAGAATCGGTTACAGATTAAACGGGAAGTACGTTTAATTCGAAATTGTTCCGCAAGGAACATTTCTCTCCCCTACTTATTTACTTTTTATTAATTTTTTCATAACTCCCCCGAAAGGCAGTCTCCCCAGGCTGCCTTTCATCATTTCCCGGGGATTATTTTTATGTCCGTATTAATCTAATTCTTTTTCTGTCTGTATTTATTTAATTCTTTTTATGTCTGTGGTTATTTAATTCTTTTTCCCACCACTACCGTTCTTCTGGGTGATGAGTCTGCCGTAGCGCAGGTAACCAGCGTCACAAATTCATCGCCGTATTCGGCTGTAACTCCGGTTTTTCTGTAACTTTTTTCCGTGATGAACTTGTACCACTTATCAAATTCCTGCTCGGAATGACAGTTTACAAAAGATCCAAAGTAAAAAGTGTCATCTTGCGGAATCACATCTTCATAATAAGAAATTATCTCATACTCTCTGTATTCATAGCAGGTAGTAAAAGAAAACTTGTTGTGTGCCTTATAAAAACTCTTGTCCTTCCAGTACTGTTTCAGAGCTCCGAACATCAGATAATTTATAACATTATGTCCGTAGATAATTATATTCGAGGAAGGGGCTATACCGTTTTCATAATTATTTTCAGCACTTCCCGTACCTATAGAACATCTTTCATCCACGAAAAGGGAGCCGAATTTATTCTTTTCACCCTTAGCATCTCTGTAAAGGTAATACCAGCCTTCGTTGGTCTCCTCATTTGCCGGTTCAAAAGGAGTAGCCGGATCATCAAAGGTCTGAAAAACAGGATGGTTTACCCGGTTCTTTTCGCTTAATCCACCGTTATATTTACCCAGAATTTCAAGCCAGCCTACGTAATCATTGTTTTTTTCGTAGGCTGCCTGACCTCCCGCAGTCATAACAGGGCTGGGTGTAGGCGTAGGGGTTTTAGTCGGCATGGGAGAAGGAGTATTTGTAGGCGTGGGTGCAACTGTATCTGTAGGTCCCTGTGCTGCCCCGTTAGTAACTTCCGGTGCAGGTCCCTTAGTAGTATCCGGTGTGGGGTCTTTTGAATTTTCCGGTGTAGGACTACCCGGTAAGACAGTCGGAGTCCCTTCTGCTGGTGCGGTAGGAGTTTTGGATAACTCCGCGTTCTGGATGGCATCCAAAAAGCCCGAATTGGCAGAATTCATTTTTTTCGCCTGAATGCTGTCATTTATCAGAAGGCTGAAAAACACCACTGCAGAAACAACAAATATGGACAAACTTATAGCAAAGGGGATATTCGTCTTAAGTTTATGAATAATCCCCTTGAAAAATTTTTTTATGATGTTGGCAATTTTTTTTAAATACTTCATATTAAGCCTTCGAATACATTAGTCCTAATGTCTGTCTTCAGCATTAAGCCTCTTAAGTGTACCGAAAAGTATGTCGGAAATCAATACAAAAACAATTATTTCTATGGCAAATCCAACAAGACAGCTGGTGGCTCTGGCATAGAGAAATTTAGGAGTTAAAGGATCACCAATAAATATGGATAGTCCCAAAGTAGTAAGCACCATGCCGGCCAGTCCATGATCCAGAAAAGCAGCAATTACTATTCTCTTAAGATCATGTTTTTTGTAAAGCAGCAGTCCGTAGATAGCACCTCGAAGTACTGATGCCAGCGTAATCAGGATGTTAAAATTACCTGGCTGAGGGAAAAGAAAAAATCCTGCTACATCGGATACTCCGCATACCAAGGCCTCATATAAAGGCCCTATCAGGGCTCCTCCGATTGCTTTGGGTAGAAATGCAAGTGAGATTCGTGTGATGGGTGTCTGCCATACCAAAAGTCTTTCACACACAACGGTAAGCGCAGCCAGGAGTCCCAGTAAAACAACGGTACGTACAGACATTTTAGGCTGGATACGCTTACTTGTTGTTCCACCAAACTCGGTTTCATAGGGATCTGTTTGAGTGGTTTTGTTCATTTAATTTTTTCCTTTAAAGTTTATTTTAAAAAGCCGGAGGCTCTTTAATCATTGGTAAGCTGTGACATATAAAGTTTGTAATAGTAGCCCTGCTTTTCCATAAGCTCATCATGGCTTCCGCTCTCTGCTATCTTGCCGTCGCTGATATACATGATACGGTCACAGTTTTTGATAGTGGAAATTCTGTGAGCCACGATAAAGCTGGTTCTGTTTTTCAGAAGCTCCTTAATGCCTTCCTGTACCAGAAGCTCTGTATTGGTATCGATGGATGATGTAGCCTCATCCAGGATAAGAATACGAGGATCTGACAAAAGGGTACGGGCAAAGGAAAGAAGCTGTCTCTGACCTGCGGAAAGCATATCACCGTTTTCGTTAATCTCGGTATTGTAGCCATCCGGCAGTGTCATAATAAAGTCATGGGCATATACCTGCTTGGCAGCAGCGATACACTCTGCATCAGTAGCATCGAGACGTCCGTATCTGATATTATCCATTACGGTTCCAGAGAAAATAAAGGAATCCTGAAGCATAATACCCATCTGGCTTCTGATACTTTTCAAGGTAACACCTGCGATATCGGTATCGTCAATCTTAACTGCACCGCTCTTTATATTATAAAATCTGGAAATCAAATTAACAATAGTGGATTTTCCGGCACCGGTAGGACCTACCAGGGCGAAGGACTCACCCGCAGCCGCATGGAAGGATACATTTTTAAGGATCGGTCTGTCTTTTTCATACTCGAAAACAACATCCTCAAATTTTACATCACCCTTAATCTCCGGAAGTTCTGTAGCGCCTTCCACGTCTGTAACATTAACAGGCTCATCCAGAAGCTGATAAATACGCTCCAGGTAAGACATGGTATTTACCAGGTTGTTGTAATTGTTACCGATATTCTGGATAGGCTGCCAGAAGCGGGATGCATAGGAGGTCATGGCCAGCACTACGCCAAGCTCCAGGGAATCTCTAAAATAAATTACACCGATAATATATACCAGATATGTGGAAATCTTGGAAATCAACAGGGTTGTAGGCCACATGGAATGGTTTACGGTAAATGCCTTTAATAGCGAAGAAGCCGCGCCCTCAGCCAGCTTTCCATTGATTCCATAGTTTACTTCTTCTCTGGAAAAGCTCTGGGTAACTCTCTCACCTCTGATACTCTCAGCGAGATAGGCCGTGTAGTTACTCTGACGGTTAGCCTGATTTCTCCATACGGTACGCTGTAATTTTCTGATACCGAATACATAAATCATGAAAATAGGAAGTCCCAAAAATACTACTACCGAAAGCCCCGGATGGAAAGCAATCATAAAAATTGCAATAAGCACAAGGCTGATGGCTTCCAAAATCATATTTATAAGACCGTTTGAAAGGAAATCCGATACGGAATTAACATAGTTGATTACACGAACCAGAATTTTTCCGTGGGGCCTGGAGTCATAGTAGTCAAAGGGAAGCTCCTGCAGGTGAATATAAAGGTCGTGACGCATATCACGAATGATGGCAGAACCTGCTATCGCACTGCTTCTGGACCTGCTCTTATTGCAAAAAGCCTGGATAATAACGGTAATGATAATACCTGCTCCGGAAATAAGAAGCAGTTTCATATTCTTATCCGGTATATATTCATCTACTACTCTCTCGGTGAAAATAGGTAATATAAGGCCGCAAATAATGGAAATCATTGAGAAAATGAAGGCCTTTACAAAAAGCCCCTTGTATTTCCTAATGTAGTGCATGCTTCGCTTAAGCTGTGATAAGTCAAAGGAGGATTCCAATGTCTCATCTATATCATATCTGTTTCTAGCCATATTGTCCTCCTTTCCTTATACAAGAGCCGCTACGGCTGCTTCTATTTCGTCCTTTGTTGCCAGGCCCTGCTGAATTCTGTAAATCTTATTGTAATAGCCGCCCTTGGCTATCAGCTCGTCATGAGTACCTATCTCAGAGATCTGTCCATTTTCAAGAATCACGATGAAATCACAGTTCTTTACAGCTGTAATACGCTGTGCAACTATGATGGTAGTTCCCTTCTTTTCACGGGCATTGAGGCGCTCCTGAATGTACTTCTCAGTCTCCAGGTCAACAGCGGATGTAGTATCATCCAGCATAAGGATAGGTGCCTGCATGGCGAGAGCTCTGGCCAAAGACAGTCTCTGCTTCTGGCCCCCGGAAAGTCCCATTCCTCTCTCACCGATGATAGTATCATACCCTTCAGGCAGTTTCTTTATAAAGCTGTCAGCATCCGCATCGATGGCAGACTTGTAAACTGTCTCCACATCTACTTCCGGCACACCGTATGCTATATTGGATTCAGCAGTATCAGAGAAAAGGAAAACATCCTGAAGAGCTACCGCTACATTTCTTCTAAGGTGCTGCAAATCATAATTTTTAACATCCACGCCGTCAATCATAACATTTCCCTTATTGACATCCACGAAACGGGTAATAAGGTTTAAAAGTGTGGATTTTCCGGAGCCTGTAGCACCCATGATACCTACTGTGGCGCCTGCCGGAATATGAAGGTCTATATCCTTAAGCACATACTGTCCGTCATACTTAAGAGCAGCATGATTAATATCAATCTGTCCCTTGATCTCCTTAGTCACAGGCTTCTCAGGATTTACGATGTCAGAGCCCATATCATAAAGCTCATGTACACGCTCGCAGGAGGTATTGAAACGCTGGAAGTCATTAATCAGGGAACCAATCTGCTGCATTGGGGAATTAAGCATCCAGGAAAGGGAAGTAAATACAGACAGGTCACCAATAGTAATTTCGTCAAAAATTACCAGCACCGCACCGATAATAATAGCGCAGCAGTTCATGATATTACCAACTGTCTCCAAAATAGGTGAATACCTAACCCACATTTTGTTTGCTTCCAGCTGATAATCATAGTAAGTATTATTTTCCTTGTCGAATTTCTCTATCTCAAAGGGCTCACGGCAAAAAGCTCGTACCACTCTGTTACCTTCGATATTCTCGGATACTACAGTATTCAGCTTTGAAAGCTGATTTCTGGCGGCTCCGAATACAGGTCGAACATGCTTGCCCAGCTGAATTGCGGTAACAAAAGCAATAGGGG
>JAZUHR010000210.1:0-8624 GCA_045641825.1 Lachnospiraceae bacterium | reverse complement strand
ACCGTAATGCTCTCCCAGCTCCACTATTCTCTCGTTCAAGCGGATCAGGTCTTTTTCACCGGTAACCTGAGGAATTTTGTCCTCAAAAATCATGAAACGATTATTTCCAAGAGGCTGAATCTCATAGTAGTCATAAAATTCACAAAGGGATGCTATTCTATCAGGCTCAGCCTCCTCTAAAATAGCCTTGAAGAGTTCTCCCTGTTCGCAGGCAGAGCCGATAATGATGCCTTCATGCATAGCTCTAAGCATGCTCTTCGGTACCTTCGGACGCTGCTTGTAATACTTGATATGGCTGTCAGACACCATCTTGTAGAGATTAACCCTGCCGGTGTCATTTTTACAAAGAACAATGCAGTGATAAGGGTGCATATTTCTGATGGCTTCCGCACTCGGCTTCAGCTTTTCGTGAGCATCCGCGAGGGTGATAATATCCCTCTTATCCAGAATCGTACAAAGCTTTCTGTAGATTTCCATAGTGCATTCCGCATCATTTACGGCCCTATGATGTCCCTCCAGCCTGATCCCCAGCTCATCGGCAACAGTATCAAGCTTGTAATTACGAAGGCCTGAAAGAACCGCTCTGGAAATCCCTACAGTATCCACCCAGGCATTTTTAAAGGTGTAACCCAGCTGTCTGCTTTTTTCCTCGATAAAGCCTGCATCGAATTTGACATTGTGGCCTACTACAAATTTATCCCCCACAAATTCCAAAAAATCCGGCAGCACCTTATCAATGGTATCTGCGTCCTTTACCATATCGTCGGTAATATGTGTAAGCGTTACGATACGTGCAGGAATAGGCATCTCAGGATTTATAAATCTGGAAAAACGGTCCACTATCTCCCCGTTTTCGATCTTAACAGCACCGATTTCTATAATCTTGTCTGTATTTCTGTTAAAGCCTGTGGTCTCTATATCGAAAACAACGCAGTCATCCGTAAATTTCTGGTCTTTTTCTCTAAGAACTACGTCTACTTCATCGTCTACAAGATATATCTCGCAGCCGTAAACTATCTTAAAGGCCTTTGCTCTGGCCTTAGTCTCCTCATTCTTATCTCCCTGCAGCTTCTGGAGGGCATGGAAAGCATCTGTATAGCCCTGCACTACGCCATGATCTGTAATAGCCACACCAGGCATACCCCAGGAAAAAGCAGTCTTAATAAGGGCCCCGGGATCGATTACCGCGTCCATTTCGCTCATCATGGTGTGAGCATGAAGCTCCACACGCTTAACATCTGCTGTATCCTTACGCTTTTTAACAAATTCCGGAATAGTTTTTATGCCTGTAATTCTGGATATTTCCAGTTCGTTATCGAAGGTATCTTTCTCCGGAACACCGTATACTTCCACGCAATTTCCCGGCTTAATATAGCCTAAAAACTCATCCTTATCTTCGGTAGGTATAAAAAGCTTGGCATAAATGGAATCCGTGAAATCGGTAACAGCAAATTTAATAATAAACTTATCGCCCTTTTTGGTCTGCTTGGGATCTTCAATCTTAAGCACTTTACCGCGAACAACAATAGGCGAAAAACCTTCCTCTATATCCATAATAGGAGTCGGCTTTTCCTCAAAATTATAAGGATTTCCATAGAAAAGATCCGGACAATCCTCCAGCTTAACCTTATTGAAACCGGCTCTAAAGGTCTTCTTCGTGAATTTATCGTTTCCACTGAACCTGTCGTTTTTCTTATCAGCAAACTTCTTGTCCGGAGCCTTGCCGGCAGGTGCATTTTTACCATCCTTCGCCTGCTGTCCATCGCTTTCCTGTTTATCCCCACCCAAAAGAGTAGATTTTTCAGCAGAAAAGACCTTACGCTCCTTCTTTTCCTTGCCTTCCTCAGTTCTCTTGGGCAAGCTGTCAATAGTATAGACCTCAGGCTCCTTGAATTCTCTGGGCTTGGCTTCCAGCCAGATATTTTTCACATTAAGACTAATATGAAATCTCTCAGCAAAAATCTGTTTTAAAAAGGCAACGATTTCCTTGCATATTTCCTGGTAAATAAAATTATCCTCCGCTTCAATTACCAGGGAAGAACCTTCATTTTCATCAGTTTCAAAAAATACGTTGGCGTTATCAAGAAAGGCAGCATTCATCTTGGAAGTAGATGAAAGCTCCTCCAGAATGCTCTTTTTGTACACATTCCATACAGATTCAGGGCTGTAATGGGATGATAAAGAATAGACTACCTGGAGGGCGGAATGCATTCCCATTTTCCTGAAAAACTGGGAATCCATCTCCTCCTCCATGTCCTTAAGATCACTGTATTCAATAAGATGATTGGATGACAGAACAACTGTCACCAGTCTTTTGGATTTTGACGCTTTGACGTCAGTAACTTCAACATCTGAAAACGCCCTTGCCAGAGCGCTTTTAACTTCAAGCCCGTCAAATGTTTCAAATACTGTCATAAAACTCCCCTCTAAATGCCTAAATCGGCCAGGAGCCTACGCCCTCATTGCATCAAGCTCCTTAAGTAGCTCAGAAAGCAGACTGTCCTCAGGACACTTTCTGATGATTTCACCCTTTTTAATAATAATACCCTCACCGTTACCGCCGGCAATACCAATATCTGCTTCTCTGGCTTCGCCGGGTCCGTTGACTGCACAGCCCATAACCGCGACCTTGATATCCAAGTCGTAATCCTTTACGGCCTCTGTTACCTTTTCTGCAAGTCCGATAAGATCAATTCTTGTACGACCACATGTAGGACAGGAAACTACTTCTATTCCGCCCTTTCTAAGCTTCAGAATCTTCAAAATTTCCTTGGCAGCATATACTTCCTCTACAGGGTCCGCAGTCAATGATACTCTTATAGTATCTCCTATTCCTTGTCCCAAAATCATCCCAAGGCCTGCTGAAGATTTAATAAGTCCGGACTTCAGTGTACCCGCTTCAGTAATCCCCACATGAAGAGGATGACAGGTCTTATCCTTGATCAGCTCATGAGCTGCGATACAGTTTAAAACATCTGAGGATTTAATGGAAATCACCAGATTATCATATCCCATATCTTCGATAATGGAGGCCTGGCGAAGAGCTGATTCTACCAGTCCCGCCGGAGTAACAGAGCCATACTTCTCCAAAAATTCCTTCTCAAGAGAGCCGGAATTTACTCCCACACGAAGGGGAATATTCCGCTCCATGGCGCATTTTACCACTTCCATTACTTTGTCCACAGAGCCGATATTACCGGGATTAATTCTTACTTTGTCAGCACCGTTTTCCATGGCAGCAATAGCAAGACGATAATCGAAATGAATATCTGCCACAAGAGGAATTCGGATTTCCTTCTTTATTCCCTTAAAAGCCTCTGCCGCCTCCATAGTAGGCACGGCACATCTTATAATATCGCAGCCTGCATTTTCCAGGGCCTTTATCTGATTTACAGTAGCCTTTACATCTTCAGTCTTTGTATTGCACATAGACTGAATAGCGATGGGATTTTCACCACCGATTTTTACAGATCCTATATTAACCTCTTTGGTTTTCATTCTATTGTAAAGCATAGACTGTCTCCCGAATTATAAAATTTAGAATGGAGTGCCTGTAATTATCCTACGAATATCGTTGAAAAATACAAATACCATAAGTGCCAAAAGGAACATAAGTCCCACGAAATTTACCGCAGCTTCTACTTTTCTGTTAAGCGGTTTTCTGGTAATAGCTTCCACCACAAGCTGCAAAAGCTTACCGCCGTCCAGCACAGGAAGTGGCAGTAAATTCATAATGAAAAGGTCTGCAGATATAAGAATCGTTATATACATAAGCTGTAAAATAACATCTACCGCATTTCCGCCTGCGTCTACTGTCTCAGTATAGGAGTCGCCGATCATATCCACGATAGCAACCGCACCGCCCAGGTCATTTGCCGATAATTTTCCGGTGAAAAGCATTCCCAGATTTTTAACGGTAATTACTACCCAGTATCTTACTTCCTCGCATGCGCCCTTAAGTACACCCACGAAGTCTGTTTTTTCACGGCCCAGATTATAGGAAAAGCCTGTGTCATAGTAGGAATAAGGCTTGGGAGTCAGGGTCACGGTCTGCTCCTCATTTCCATGCTTATAGGTAAAAGTAACTTCGCTTCCGTTAAGCGGATGGTCATTCATGTAATCATTTAATTCCTTGGCAGTGGCTACCTTATGACCGTCTATAGCTGTGATTATATCACCGATTCTGATGCCGGCTTCCGCTATAGGATAGCCCTCGGTAAGAGCAGTAATCTCGCATCCGCCCTTATTCACGTTATCTTCATTGGGATTATAGGAAAAGCCCAGGAGGAAGCGGTCAATCTTTTGTGGTGTAAGTACAAGTTCTTTTTTCGCACCGTCTCTTTTGACAACAAAGGTAATTTCCTTCTCAGTCACTTCGGAAAAAGTAAAATAAGTATAGACATCTCGGCCCACGCCCATATATGAGCCGTTGATTTTGGTAATAATATCCCCGTCCTTTAAGCCGGCCAGTGCAGCCGCGGAATTATCCTCTACCTTCACGATTCTGGCAGGATCAATACCTGCACAGGCAGTAAGAATAATGGACAGTAAAAAAGCCACCAGAAGATTTGCAAATGGACCTGCGAAAATAGAGGCCATTCTCTGCCAGACAGTCGCCGCATAATAAGAACCGGGCTTGGGGTCATCAGGACCATTTTCTTCGTCCAGGCCTTCCATCATGCAGGCTCCGCCAAAGGGCAGAAGCTTTATGGAATATTTGGTCCCCTTCACAGTCTTGCTGATAAGATCAGGTCCAAAGCCTATGGAAAATTCCACTACATTGATACCATTTCTCTTGGCCACCAGCATATGTCCTGCTTCGTGAGAGATAATAATCAGGGAAAAGATTATAATTGCAAGTAAAATACCAATAATTTTCATTAGTTCTCCAAGTTAAATTATGACATTTACGTAAAGCATTACAGAAATTTATCTGTAAAATCTGTCATGCAATGAAGTCATAATTTCATTCTGTAAATCTATAATTTCTTCTAGGGATGGATTAGCCTGAACCTTGTGCTGCACCATCTCGCGCTCAATAGTATCTGTAATATCCAGATAGCCTATTTTTCTATCAAGAAAAGCTGCTACGCAGGCCTCATTAACAGCATTGTAGACAGTCGGCATAGAGCCTCCGATATCCAAGGCCTTGTAGGCAAGTGGAAGTCCCGGGAAATTATCCGGATCAGGGGACGCTATCTCAATAGAGGAAAAGCTCTTAAAGTCCAGCGGCCTTGCAGTAGGCATTCTTCTTTCAGGGTAGGTCAGGGCATACTGAATGGGAAGCTTCATGTCCGGCACTCCCAGCTGGGCAATCACTGCACCATCTGTGAATTCTATCATGGAATGGATGATAGACTGAGGCTGTATAACCACCTCTATATCCTTGCCCTCAACACCAAAAAGCCACTTAGCCTCCATGACCTCCAGGCCCTTATTCACCATTGTAGAGGAATCGATGGTAATTTTTCTTCCCATAGACCAGTTAGGATGCTTAAGTGCATCCTCCACACGGATATCCTTAAGTTCTGCCCTACTTCTACCTCTAAAGGGACCGCCTGATGCAGTAAGAAGAATCTTACTGATCTTGTTACCGGCTGCTCCCTGCAAACACTGAAAAATAGCAGAATGCTCCGAATCCACCGGGAGGATCTTCACTCCCATTTCCTGAGCCAGTGGAATAATTATATGGCCTGCTGTAACCATGGTCTCCTTATTGGCCAGGGCGATGTCTTTTTTACACTTGATTGCTTCTACTGTAGGTCTGATACCTATCATGCCTACAAATGCCGTAACAACTATATCCGCGTCTTCTATGGTAGCACAGGAAATGAGGCCGTCCATACCGGTAACGACCTCACATTTTAGTCCTTCAGCAGTTATTTTTTCATTTAATTCCAGGGCTGCTTTTTCGCTATACATACAGACCAGTCTGGGAGAAAATTCCTTGATCTGGCTGTAAATAAGCGAAACATTGGAATTGGCAGCCAGAGCCAGCACCTTCATATCAGGATTTTGTCTGACGACCTCCAGAGTCTGGGTGCCGATGGACCCTGTAGAACCTAAAATAGAAATTTTTTTCATTAAATAAGCTCCGTAAGATAATATACAATTGGTGCCACGAAAATCATGGAATCAAATCTGTCCAAAATACCGCCATGTATATAATTAACATCTTCATAGTCCTTGATATTGTAATGACGCTTGATGGCAGATGCCGCCAGGTCACCCAGCTGTGAAATCACAGCACCTGCTCCGCAAACTATAGCTGCCTTCCAGGGTCTCATAATCCAAATGCCAAAGCCATGTTCCAAAACCAGACAGAAAATCCAGGTAAGAAGGGCTGAAGCCGCAATACCACCTATACAGCCTTCTATGGATTTCTTAGGGGAAAGATGCGGGAAGGGATGATGTTTTCCCATGGTAACTCCTACAAGATAAGCAAAGGTATCGCTTCCCCAGGAGGCCGCAAAAATAAACCAAACCACAAATCTTCCCTGTTCTAAATTCATTCTGGTCTGATAGAGGTAGGAAAGACCAAGTCCCACATAAATTATGCAAATAAATGCTGTAAAAATCTGCTCCGGTGTAAATTTAGGAAAGCATATAACCATTACCGCAAAGAGGAAAATCAAAAACAGAATGATAAGTGGTACCAGATACTGCTGCTGATCCAGATAGATAAAAACATAAAGTGCTGTAATCGCCGTGTAATTCGCTATAGCAAGTACGGATTTATGTGCTCCTACAACACGAAGAAGCTCCATAGTGCCCACAATAGCTATAAAATAATTAAATACTCTGAAAATCCAGTTGCCCACCAGGGTCTCTGCAAAGTGAAGCATCAATATGGAACCTGTCAAAAGAAGTACCGCACTTATGCTTCTGGTTACAAAAGAACTCATTTTCTTTTTAGTCTTGTCCATTAGGCTTTAATTCCTCCGTAACGTCTGTCTCTGGAATTATAATACTCTACGGCCTCTTCCAAATTCTTCTTGGAAAAATCAGGCCAGAGCACATCAGGAAAATACATCTCTGAATACGCCAGCTGCCAAAGCAAGAAATTAGATATTCTGACTTCACGTGATGTGCGAATCAATAGGTCAGGTGCAGGGATACCTGCAGTATCCAAATTATCCTCTATCATGTCCTTAGTGATGTCTTCTGCTTTGATTTCGCCACTTTCTACACGTGTAGCAAGCTTTTTAACAGCGCGTACAATCTCGTCCTGACCGCCATAGTTCAATGCAATCTGGAATTTGAGTCCGGTATTTCCCGAGGACTTTTCCTCCAGCTCCTGAATTTTCTCCTGAAGGTCAGGGTCAAGTCTGGTCTTATCACCTATGATTCTCACCTTCATATTGTTTTTCATGGCTGTTTTTATGCAGTTCTTAAGGTAATTACGAAGAAGGTCCATCAGCATGGACACCTCTTCCTGAGGTCTGCTCCAGTTTTCCGTGGAAAAAGCATAGACCGTCAGATATTCGATTCCCATTTTGTAAGCATCTTCGCAGATTTGTTCTACTGTCTTGGCACCTGCAGTATGTCCTGCGGTACGTGGAAGGCCTCGTTTTTTAGCCCATCTTCCATTACCGTCAAGAATAATAGCCACGTGACGCGGCATCACTAAATTCTCGTTCATTTATCTTTTCCTTCCCAGAGTTAAAGATAATATTATTATAGCCCATTCCCTTTCATTAAGCAAGTAAACCGCCCATTAAAACCATCTTAACTTTGTGAAAATCAAAGCCTGTTATTTGCGCCCCGGTTGCTCCTTAATAAAAAAAGCGGAACCAAAGTCCCGCTTTCTCGCTCTAAATAAATTATATTTAGTTTAATATCTTTGCCGGCTATAATCAGATAATTACTTTACGATCTCGCCGTAAACCTCTCTGCCGCAGCCTGCTGCATTGGATTCATCTGTATCGATGTGCATAGCAAGTGCATAGCTGTCGCTAACACGAACTACAACATCACCGAATACAAGGCTTCTGCCCTCTGTCTCGATCTTAACATTAACGATCTCACCGTTCTGTACGCCCAGCTTCTCAGCATCAGCTGTAGTAGCATGGATATGACGCTTAGCAGCGATAACGCCCTCTGTAAGCTCAACCTCACCACAAGGACCTACAAGCTTGCAAGCACCTGAACCTGCTGTGTCACCTGACTCACGAATAGGAGCAGCGATACCGATGGAACGAGCATCTGTAAGAGAAAGCTCTACCTGTGTAGCCTTACGGCATGGTCCGAGGATAGATACATTAGCAAGCTCCTTCTTAGGACCTACTACAGTTACTCTCTCTTCGCAGGCATACTGACCAGGCTGGGAAAGATCCTTCTTCTTTGTAAGCTGATAGCCCTTACCGAAAAGTGTCTCCAGATCTGCCTCTGATACATGCACGTGACGTGCGGATGTTTCAACGATAAAATTCATATTTTTCTCCTTTACATACCTAAGGTATAAATAAATTTACGGGTTTAGTTTACATCCCAAACCCGTTTTTTACAATTTATTATTTATAAAAAATAGGTAAAATCAACAGTAATTAAACTGTCATGATTTCCTTTTCCTTATCGGTGGATGCCTTATCGATGCTGGCGATGAACTTATCTGTCATCTTCTG
>JAZUHR010000209.1:0-2652 GCA_045641825.1 Lachnospiraceae bacterium | reverse complement strand
AGGGCACCGTCTATAGCCTCACTACCGCCTATGGTAACGAGTATCCCGCCATTTGAATCATAGTGAAGGTCATATCTGCGAGCCAGGTACTTGGCAATTTCCTCTCTGAGCTCCATAAGACCTGCATTACTGGTGTAAATGGTCTTACCTCTCTCAAGGGCATAAATGCCTTCTTCTCTGATGTGCCAGGGTGTCTCGAAATCCGGCTCACCTACGCCCAGGGAAATGGCACCTTCAATTTCTCTTACCACGTCGAAAAATTTACGGATGCCCGAAGGCTTGATATCTTTAACTTTTTTATTTAATGGATCTCTCATTTATCGTGTTCACTTTCTGTCTTATGGTGTTACAAGTAATCTCTCGTCCTCATCCTTCGCATTTACCAAAGGCATACCGTTTTCCTTGTATTTTTTCAGGATAAAGTTGGTAGAGGTGGAAAGAATAGCCTCCAGGGGAGCCAGCTTGTCAGAAACAAAGGAAGCCACCTCTCTCATACTCTTGCCCTCGATAATAACCGCCAGGTCAAAATTACCGGACACCAGGTAAACAGTAGACACCTCGTCAAACTTATAAATGCGCTCTGCAATACGGTCAAAACCACGCCCGCGCTGAGGAGTTACCTTAACCTCGATGATAGCTGTCACTCTTTCATCATCAGCGAAATCCCAGTTAATGAGGGTAGGATAACCACAGATGATATGCTCCTCCTCCAGTGCCTGAATCTCTGCCTTTACTGCAGCCTCGCTTACGCCCAGCATCAGCGCCAGATCCGCTGTGGAAATCTTTGAATTCTTTGCTATAGCGTGTAAAATCTTCTCTCTCATTTTCTTTGAATCCTTTCTGTTATCTTATGTCAAAATATGAATCTTCCTTAACCGGTGTCAAAAATGTTCTGATTTCGCCGTTTATGACCACCCTGTCGCTGCCCTTTGTAAGCCTGCCAATGACGACTCCGTCACTTATCTCCTCCTGAGTCTTATCAGTCACATAGAGGAAGGCCCCGTCCCCGCGAAGGATATAGGGATTTATGTCAAAAAATTCGCTTACCTCGACCGTTACCTGCTTGATTGGGATACTCTTAATATCTATCTCACAGCCACAGTCCATCAGGTCACAAAGTGACCAGATGGCACCGAATACTCCGCCGTCACTTACATTCTTTACTACCGTCTTATAGTTTTCCGTCTGGTAAATATTAAGAATCTTATCTGACACATCCGCACTATCTAAAAGCTTATCTGACGCTGAAATAAAGTCATTCGTATATCTCCCCGTAAGGGCCTCCTTATGGGACTGACTCAACATCGCCGAACCCGCGGCTCCGGTATATCCCACCATCACCAGATTATTACGTCCCGGCATCCTAATGGGACTTGCTTTTCCACATGCTGTCACAGATACCGTGATCAGCGTATTCTTTGTCACTTCTACCGTAATATCCGATATGGTAACATTTTTTCCTGAAAGCGCCCTGTCTATTTCCCCCATCAAGGCCTTTACCGCATTTTCCGATATGTCCGGCGAGGCTCCTTTTTCAAATCGAGCAATTCCTTCAACGAAGCCATCCGGCACACTGATTGAAATCGCCACAGACTCAACTGCCGCCGGCAACTCTGCCAGAGCATTCATAGCTCTTACCACTGCCAGATAGGCCACACCCTCTTCATTACCGGTCACCACAGCGGTCCGCATGCAGGAAAATTTCTCACCGTGATCATTTATTCTTTTTACCACCGGAAGCACACTGCGTTTAAAAGCCACCTCCGAAAGTTTGCCATCCTTCATTGACAAAACTCCTCCGGAATTCTAAAATTATCTGGCAAGGCTGGCAAGCATTGGAATAACCATAGCCAGCACCAGCAGCACTACGATAATACTGGAAACAATTTTTCTGGTTTTTCTGTTCATTTTGCATTCTCCAATCATTACAACGAGGTATAAAAATGGGTATCCCCGTATTTTTCATAATGTCAATTTTTATAGTCTTTGTGGTGCAATACTCCGTGTCCAAGAACTCCCGCTCCGAGAAAAAGGATGAGGAAGATTATATGTCCCGGGAGCGTGAATCCAACATGACTCCCCGCAAAGATTTATCAACACTTAATTTTATCACAATTCCCGGTGATATAGCAAGTAAATCCGGCGATATAGATGAGGAAATCCTTAGCTGCGAGGCTGAAATCCTGGCTCTTTCCTCCAAAAAAATCGTGAATCTCACCGGAATCACCAACACCGACCTTAAACTCACCTACGGTACCGCCAATCTGGATTTCCTCTCCGAATACGATGAAAATTATGCCAGACTCGCCCGTACTCTGAATAAATACGGCCGGCTCCTCATCAATTCCCAGAATTACGATCGTGCCCTGAACGTGCTGGAATTCGCTGTGTCCACCGGCTCCGACATATCCGAGACCTACCTGAACCTGGCCAGACTCTACAAGCTTTCCGGCCGTACTTCCGACATTGACCTCCTCTGTGAAAAAGCTGGGGCCCTCAACTCCCTCACCAGTTCCTCCCTGACCACCAAGCTCACCGCCCTCAAAAACGAGCCATAGACCTGTGCTCTCGCTCCACTCGTTGGGCACTTCTAGGTCAACGCGTGCTCTCGGCACCGACCACAACTATATTTACAAGTCGGAGGCCAAGCGG
>JAZUHR010000208.1:0-9400 GCA_045641825.1 Lachnospiraceae bacterium | reverse complement strand
GCCCTTACTTGTCTCTCCTACTGCCCTTACTTGTTCCTCCTACTGCCCTTACTACTCGCAGCCTTTTTGGCTTCCTTCCTGTATTCTTTATGGAATTTAAGGGGCGTCTGTTGTATAATCGGCTTATTCACTTCCATTTTTTCATTTCGTTCATAACAGGAGTATGTATGAAGAATACAAGTCCCGACAAAATCACATCCTACCTGTCAGCTGAAGTGCCCCTGCTTATAGGCACTGCTGTAACAGGCATGATATATAACTCAGGCCTTATTGCGGGCCCTCTTTTTGAAGGCCTTCTGGCTCAGGCCCTATACGACATCTACGAAGGCCGTAGGACCTTCTCCCATATGGTTCGCATTGTCCTTGTCTACCTGGCTATTACTTCCGTAGTGCAACTGACCCGCTTTCTTAAGCGCCTCTATGTCCGCCGCTTCGCCAACAAGGTTTCCCGCAGCATGAAGGAGACCCTTTACGGCCATCTCTTAATGAAATCCCGCACAGAACTGGAAAAAGAAGGCGCCGGCGCCCTTATCACCAAGGCTGTTGCGGACGTGGATACCTGCGCTGAGGGCATGCGAAAGTTTTTGACAGAGGTCTTCGATACCGGTGTGGCTCTGGCTGCCTACCTTATCATGCTCTTTGTCTACGACTGGCGTCTCACACTGCTTTCCCTGATTTTTATGCCGGTTCCTTATGTCATTGCGGCTCTTCTTAAAAAGCCCGTGACCCGGGCCTTTGCTGCTGCCAAGGAAAGCAACGGCCGCTTAAATCAGGCCACTTTGGACCGTATAGACGCATCTCTCCTCTACCGCATAACAGGTCAGGAAAAAGCCGCCGATTCACGCTATGCCGAGAAGCTTATGGACTACGAGAAAAAATCCGTGCTCTCCGGCATCCTGGAAAGCGCTCCCCAGCACCTCTATCGCTCCATCACCTATCTGGGAGTGATTTTTGTTCTCTACTTTGGCAGTCGCAACGTCCTCGGCACCGGCTGGACCTCCTGGGATATAGCAGCCTTCACAGCCTTTTTATCCTGTTTTGCCCGCCTGGCGGTCAAATCCTCCAAGGTAGCCAAGCTCTTTAATTCCGTTCAGAAGGCCAGGGCCTCCTGGTCCCGTATCAAGCCCCTGATGTCCGAGGTAAAGGTAGCCGAAGCCAAAGCAAATGTAACGACCGATGAAAACACATCTGACAGCACCAGCGCTCTCATACTTTCCGGGAGCTCCGCCCACACTTTCCCTGCAGAGCTTACTCTTAAGGCCCGCGACCTCTCTTTTACCTATGAAGGCGACTCTGCTCCTGTACTTAGCGGTATTTCCTTTACTGCCCATTCAGGCCAGCTTATCGGCGTTACAGGCCCCGTAGCATGCGGCAAATCCACTCTGGGCCGAATTTTTCTTATGGAAAACGACTACACAGGCGCACTTACCATAAACGGTCGGGAGCTCAGAGACTTTACCCCGGCCGAAATAGCAGCATACGTGTCCTATATGGGTCACGACCCCGAGCTTATGAGTGACACCATCAGGGAAAACGTTCTCCTGGGCAGCGATGGCGATATAGACCGGCTCCTTAAAGATGTGGATATATACGACGAAGTCGCCTCTATGGACCTTAGAGAGGACACGCCTATAGGTGTCGGTGGCATACGTCTCTCCGGCGGCCAGCAGCAGCGTATAGCCTTGGCCCGTACCCTTCGCTTTTCCGCTCCCATCATGGTGCTGGACGACCCGTTTTCCGCTCTGGACCGGACTACAGAGCGCCACGTCCTGAATTCCATTCGAAAGCATTGCCCGAACTCAATTGTTTTCCTGATTACCCACAGGACCTATCTCTTGGAAGCTGCCGATCTGGTGCTGCATTTGGACCATGGCCGGCTTACAGATAAGGAGGGCATGTGATGAAAAAGACAACACTCTCCCATGTATTACTGACCACCCTTGTAAAAGAATGGCTCACCGTCCTCTGTCTCCTGCTAACGGTAGCAGGCTCCATAATTTTCAGCTTGCTCCCGCCTCTGGTACTGGCAGAGATTATTGACCGCCTGACCGGAAGTCACGAAATTACGCTAGGCCTTACACTACTTTATTTTGGCCTTCTTTTGGGCTCCGGCTTCTTCGATGCCCTGAAGGAAATTTTTATCACTCTTTTCGGACAGCGCCTGACCCGCAATGTCCGCAGTGCCATGTGCGATAAGCTTTCCCGCCTCCCGGCAGGCTACTACACCCTCCACGATTCCGGCGAGACTACCTCCCGCTTCGTAGGAGACGTGGACACCATCGAGACCCTTTTTGCATCGGGTATTATTTCCATGGTGGTGGATGTGTGCAAGGTCATAAGTATCCTCGTGGTTATCTTTGTGAAAAGCTCAGGTCTGGGCCTTCTTATGCTGGCCATCACCCCCATTCTCTTCGGCTTCACCCGTTTAGCCCAGAAGAAAATGCTGATTTACCAGAAGAAGTATCGTGCCGCCGTGGGCCGTGTCACCGGCCAGGTTCCGGAGACCATCAGAAATATCCGCATGATCCATATTTTCGCCAAGGAAGACTATTTCCGTCAAAAATACGACGCCCGCATCGAAGAGGGCTATGCCGCCAAGGAGAAAAACAACTTTTTCGACGCCGTTTACTCTCCTGTAATCGTCATGATAAGCACCATAATCACCGCCCTTCTCTTCCTGGCCGCTGCCGGTGGCGGGAAGTTCAGTAGCTTTTTCGGCATGTCCGTAGGTACTGCCGTAGCCATCATAGCTTACGTAGACAAGGTTTTCTCCCCTCTCGAAGCTATCGGCATGGAGATTCAGTCCATTCAGAGCGCCCTGGCAGGTGTCAGCCGTATCAGGGAATTTCTGGAGGAGGACGAGCTTCGCAGAGAAGACGAAAAATCAGACCTTCTATGCCCTGATTCCACAGCCAACGCTACTGAGCCTCGCCCTGCTTCCATGTCTAACGCTACTGAGCCGAGCCATGTTTCCATGTCTAATGTTACTGAGCTGAGCCATGTTTCATTCGCCTATGAGGACGGCAAGACAGTGCTTCAGGATTTATCATTTTCCGTGGAGAAGGGGGAATATGTGGCCCTCACAGGCCGTACCGGTGCCGGCAAAAGCACTATATTTAAGCTTCTTTTGGGCTTCTACGAGCCCCTGTCCGGCCAGGTCCTTATAAAAGGCCTTCCCGCCTCTTCCATAACCACAGATAAGAAGCGCGCCCTCTTCGGCTATGTAGAACAGACCTTCCGCCCTATTCCCGGCACCATAGCCGATCAGATAACCGTTTTGGATGAAAAAATTGCTCCTGACCAAATAAAAAAGGCGGCCGCCCTTTCAGGCATCGATGCCGCCATATCTGCCCTTCCCGAGGGCTATAACACTGTTTACAAGGATTCACTTTTTTCTCAGGGACAGAAGCAGCAGTTAAACATTGCCCGTGCCGTAGTCGCCGATCCCGAGATCCTGCTCTTAGACGAAATCACAGCCAATCTGGATACAGAGACCGAGCAAAGGGTTATGGACAGCCTCAGGGCCGCTGCCAGGGACAGGACCGTTATCTCCATCTCCCACCGCCTCTACGAGTTGGCAGACGGCAGTAAAAGGGTTCGTGAAATCCGGATATAAACCCCGGTTTCCGGGTGTCAGCACTTCAGCAGAATTAAGATTTTCTCCTTGACTTACCCCTTCAGAAGTTTTAAGATTTTCTCCTTGACTTACCCCTTCAGGAGATTTAATACGCTTTCCGGATCACTGTTGGCCATAGACAGCACCTGCTGTCCCATTTCCGTAAGAATATTGTTCTTGGACAAGGACACCATTTCTTCCGCCATATCAGCGTCTCTGAGCCTGCTTTCAGCATTCTGCAGGTTTTCAGAGGCGTTTTTATTGTATTCCAGAGTATGCTCCAGGCGATTTTGAAAAGCACCGAAGACAGACCGCACCTTAGACACTTTCTGCAGAGCCTCCTGCGCCGTCGTAATGGCTTTCTCGGCCTCATACTGGGTATCCACCTTTAGGTTCACGATATCCAAATATTCGTTATCCATAACAGGATAGTCCAACGTCAGTATCTGTCCATCGTTGGCTCCTGCCTGAATAGTCAGATTGCCACGATTTTCATAGGTGTAACCATAGGTTCTGGTAACTATATCGCCCGCCTTGGCCACAGCACTGTTATATATTCTATAGGTCCCCTTGGTGGAGGAGGGATTGAAATCAACACCCGTAATACTGTCAAACATCTGCCTGAGATTATCCCTGGTATCTCCACTGTTCACCCTGAAGCCCACCGACATGGAACCCACGTCACGGCTTGTGCCACCATAGGTCGTCGTAAAGCTGTTTGTCGCCTGCAAAGTATAAGAAAAATAAACCACGCCGTTGGCAGGACTGGTAGGCGAATTAAAGGATGCCGGTCCCCCGTTATCCAAAGCATAGAAGAGGTCATTAAGGCTCCCCTTAGGGTTACTTATATAGTTATACTTAGTACTCTGTCTTTGCACTCCTCCCGATGTGTAATATTCCCACCAGATATTTTCTCCGCTGGCATTTCTTTCAGAGGAATAGTAATACACACTGCTGATTTTAGCCTTGACTTCACCTATATTTCTCATGTAAAAAGTGAACTCCAGCGGTGAATTGTCATCGGCCCGCGGGGTAACGTTGCTGTAGACACCCCCTACCTTTATACCCTCTATATATTCATTGTCCGGATTGTCAAAGCTTCTGTTCGCCACCAGTTCTGCCGGGTAAGTCGTACTTCCGCTTATGGTTACCCCACTGGCCAAACCCGCATTTTTCACCGTGCTTTCCGAAACGCTGTCGTAGTTACTGATGGTTTTTCCATTGAGAGCCCTTATAATATCCGTAAGCTTGGCCTCACTGAGCGCGCTGTACTCGTACTGGAAATCTATCCCCGTAAGTTCCGGATAAGTCGTGGTGTCCAGATAGTCCCCCACATTGATTGTATGGGTACCGGTGGGATCCTGCTCCCAGGGAATATTTTCTGTAGTGTATCTGTTGCCGTTATATGCATCCCAGTAAAACTTAAGACCACTGCTGTCTGCCGATATTCTCACTGAATTTCTGGGCATTGCCTCCTTGTTGGTATCGGTGATGGTGTTGCTGACACTTTTAGCACTGATAGAGATACCGTTTATGCTGGTTTCCCCCACTATTACTTCTACCAGGAAGGGCTCACCCTTCCATATCTTCTTGGTGTTGAATTCCGTATTTTCAAAAATATCCCCGATTTCTCTTTTGAGCTGCTGCACTTCATCGTCCAGATGGGTACGGTCCTCCGACACATTGGTTCCGTTTGCCGACTGTACCGCCAGTTCATGCATTCTGTGCAGCATCTGCTGCACCTCCTCCAGTGAACCGTCAGCCACCTGCACATAGGAAATGCCATCCTCTACATTTCTGACCGCCTGATTCAAGCCCCTTATCTGGCTTCTCATTTTCTCCGAAATGGCGAGACCTGCCGCATCATCCGCTGCCCTGTTGATCCTATAGCCCGACGCCAGCCTTTCCACAGCTTTCGCCTTGGAGAGATTACTTGCCTTCAGCACACGGTTGCTATTCATGGACCGCATATTATGTTGAATACGCATACAAGCACTCTCCTTTCGCGAAAATAGTCTTTCCGGGCGTAGCCCTTATATTTTGGACATAGCCTTTATATTTAAGGCATAGCCCCTTTTATTTTGGATATAGCCCCTTATATTTAAGGCATAGCCCCTTTTATTCAAGGGCATAGACTCCCGTAGTTTAAGGGCATAGACTCCCATAGTTTAAGGGCATAGACTCCCATATATTTATCGCCAAAAGGTATCTTAAATATTAGATTTTTCGGGCATTTTACCCACAAAAAGGGCAGCCCCTGCGGACTGCCCATAATATGCTTTGGAAAACCTATACTGTGAAGTTATATTTGTCGCCATTCTTGGAGGCATCGATTTCATCCCAGTTGACGCCTCTGATTTTTTCCAGAAGTTCGTCTGCGGATGCAGCGCTCACGGTAGTGCGCTTTACGCTGTCCAGACGATCCTTGATATACGGGTCAAAACGGCGCATATGCTTCTTTTCTGCCACCTTCTCTATGCCGGTCTCCGGCTTTCTCTGAAGACTGGCAAAAAGTTTCTTGGTACCGTCCTCACCGAAAGAAATACTGAAAGAATTTACCTGAGTCTTGTCACCCTCTTCAAAAAGCTTGGCTGCTATACCCTTGGCTTCTTCCAATGCACTTTCCATGCTCTTAAGCTGATTGTCGGCATATTCCTCTTCATCAGCCATACGTTCCAATTCTTCATTGGAGAAAATAACCGAGAATTCCTTGCTGCCATACTGCGACAAAGCCTCCAGTTCATCATCTCCATTACCCACAAAGATGTCCAGATCGCCATACTTTTCACGTAATGCGTCCAGCATCTTTTTAGCCTTATCGGACAACTTCTCTTCATTTCCGGAAGAAATGCCGCCGCTATGATTGGGGCGCTCTGCTTTTCCGACTCTCTTGTGTGACGGTACGGCAGCCTTTTCAGCCTTCTCACCGGCATTAACGCCTTCAGCCTTACCTACTTTATCCGCTCTGTCTCTTCTAAATTCTCTTCTCTCTGTGCCGACGTTTTGCAAATTACGCCCAACAATTGACGAAATATTAAAAGCCATATCATTTCCTCCTTGAAACAATCTCCTTCAAATCCTTTTGAAGGGCTATGAATACTTCTTTTCCAACAGAGTATACTTGTTGGTTGTACTACTATATATCATAGTCCATTAATTGTTAATAAAGAAAGTATAATAATATGGCTAAATTTTTATGATTCTTTATTTATATGCCGGCTTCTTGTAATTTTTTATTTAATAGCCGGCTTCTTGTAGTTCTTTACTTAAGCAGCCCGGTAATGAAGCCTGTCAGCTTGTCCAGCCCGCTCTCCTCCTTTTCAGCCTCCTTCTTAGAAGCTGTGGAAGTCTTCTTGGCTGTATCTGTGCTGCTTGTTTTCTTGGTAGTGCTTGCAGTCTTCTTGGCTGTATCTGTGCTGCTTGTCTTCTTGGCTGTGCTTGCAGTCTTTTTGGCTGTATCTGTACTGCTTGTCTTCTTGGTAGTGCTTGCAGTCTTTTTCGCTGTATCTGTGGTGCTTGTCTTCTTGCTAGTGCTTACAGTCTTCTTCGCCGTATCGCTGCTGGTCTTCTTCGCAGTTGTAGAAGTCTTCTTTGCCGTATCGCTGCTGGTCTTCTTCGCAGTTGTAGAAGTTTTCTTTGCTGTGTCCGACTTCTTTCCGCTGCTCTCAGCCTTCTTTTTCTCGTTACCTTCGGTATTGCTGCCTACACCCAGTAAAGATCCTGCCAGAGATGAAATGTCCACATTCTCCAGAAGAGAGCCCACCAGTGACCCCAGGAGCTGCGCCTTGATATTGCCGCCTGCGCTGTCGTCTGTGGCTTTCTGCCCCAGAAGGCTCATAAGAAGCGGTGATGCTGCGGAAAGGATATCGTTTACTCCCTCCTTGCTTACGCCTGTCTCCTCAGCTGTCTTTTTCTCTGTGGAAGCAGTCTTGCTACCCAGGAGATGTCCCACGATTTTGGCACCGTCCGACAGATCTACGCCCTTCATGAAAGCGCCCAAATTCCCTGTGCTGACAGTCGCGTGCTCGCTAACAGCCTTATCAAAACCTGAGGTCTTGTCCTCAGACTGCATCTGCGCCCCCTTAAGCATGGCCGGGAGAGCGGATGTAAGTACACTGGTAACATCCTGAGTGGACGCACCTGTTTTTTTACTGATATTCTTTACACTATCTGTTGAAAGCAAGGTTTTTAAAATGTCTGAAGTATCCATATAGATTTCCTTTCCCCATTTGTTATTTACTTGAGTATAAATTTTTGTCTTTATTTTTTCAATAGAAAAAGTCTATTTTCATTGATAAGGCTTTTTTCATTTGCTATAATTTTTCCAAAATAAAAGACGATATACATATAAACGTATAGCGTTAAATTTTTACAAAATGGGAGATTTATTATGGCAGATGAAACAAAAAAGCGCACCGTTACCAAGGTAGAGGCACAGAACGCTTCTCCTAAGCACGTAGAGGCTTCCGGCAGCTCCGTAGGCTTCAGAGTCGGTGCTATCGTACTTTGGGTACTGGCTGTTGCCTGTGAAGTAGTAGCAGTTCTTTCCGTATTCGGTAAGATCAACATCACCTTCATGAGCACACTGGTATTCCTCATCATTATGATTGTTCTTGACCTGGTACTCGTTATCGTTGGTTCACAGCTCTGGAAGAAGGCAAATCACATTAATCCCGCTTCCGAGAAAAACAAGGTTCTTTTCTTCCTCTGGAACAACATGGGTGTTATCGTTACATGTGTAGCTTTCGCTCCACTGGTTATCATCCTCCTTCTCAACAAGGACCTGGACAAAAAGACCAAGACCATCGCTACCATCGTTGCAATTATCGCACTTCTTATCGGTTCCGCAGCAAGTATCGACTACAATCCTATCTCTGAAGAAGAGAAGAATGCTGCAGCTTCCCAGATTTCCGGCACTGTTTACTGGTCACAGTTCGGTAAGGTTTACCACACCAGCGAGGATTGCAGCGCCCTTAACCGTTCCGACTCTCTCTTCGAGGGCGACGTAGACGCAGCCATCGAGAACAACCGTACTCGTCTTTGCCTCCACTGTGCAAAGAGAGATGGCATCAACACAGAAAACATCAAGACAGAAGAATAACCCCTTCCTACCCTCCGAGCCCCCAGCCCAGCTGCGGGGCTCTTTTTGTGGCTTCGCTCCTTAGGTATCGCTCCCTCGAACTGTATCTGCTGCCTCTTTCAAAGTCCCGTTTCCGTTCCCCGCAAGCGCTTTATCACTTCACATGTGCCCGCCTTTCCCTCTTCCGATGTTCAAGCCTAAGTGGCAGCAAATTGCCTTGCTCGTTATTCGTCTTAAACTCGCCTTCGGCTCAAACAGTAAGACGAATACCTGCGGCACACTCGCTACGGCAGCTGCCACTAAGACTTGCCCATAGTCAGGACTCAAGGCGGTCCCATATTCGTAATAGCGCTTGCGATTAACACCTCCGGTCCTTCAAAACCCGTCGCGGACACAGGTTCTCACTCGCTTAGAAGTCATGGCGGAGCGGAGTGCAGTACATTGGGCGGTGGCCGAAGGCCTCCATCGCAGCCTTTAAATATCGATGAGCACAGTCAAAATCCAGCGTGCCGGGGCCGCAAAGGCTTCATCCGAGCCTTTGACCCGAGCGGTGCGATGACGATATGTAGACATAAAATATACGACACTTACTGATGTGGGCGTCGCAGTTTCCGGTTCCAGCCCGGAAACTGCAGGCTACATTAGTTAGTGTCGTACCGCGAGCGGACAACGAGCTCGAATGGAGGCTTTGCGGCCAAGGTGCG
>JAZUHR010000207.1:0-3090 GCA_045641825.1 Lachnospiraceae bacterium | reverse complement strand
GGCCACGGGTTCGAGTCCCGTATGCTCCATTATTTTTTTGCCGTCATTTACAATTCATGATTTTTCGGCTGAAATCTTGACTAAAAGCCCAATTCACTGTATAATCCTTGCTCGTAGAAGTTGTAGGATGTAATGGTGCCTCGGCCCTGTCGAGCAGATGCTCACGAACCGTGTCAGGTCAGGAATGAAGCAGCACTAAGAGATGCCATTTGTTTGTGGCAGGTTACCCGAGGTGCTATTATGTCCTACAATTTTTTGCCCTTAGCGGGGCTTATTTTTTTACCCAAATATTTGCTAAATTATTACAAAAATGATATAGTAAAAAATGAGTTAATAGATATTTTGGGGAAGTTTACCTTTTCAAACTCCTAACGGAGTTCTCCGTTTTTCCACTTCGTTCCAAAAAGGAGAGGACATGATTTTTGACACACATGCTCATTATGACGATGAGCGTTTTAATGAAGATAGAGAAGAAGTGCTTGAAAGCCTTAAGCTATCGGGGGTTGACCGGGTGGTGAATTCCGGCGCTTCCATGAGAGGCTGCAGGGATGCCCTGAAGCTTTCCGAAAAGTATGATTTTATCTACGCCACCGTAGGCCTGCATCCGGAATATGCGGAAGAATGGAATGAATCGGTAGCGGCTGAGATCGAGGAAATGAGCGGTCATCCGAAGTGCCTGGCTATAGGCGAAATCGGCCTGGATTACTATTACGGTCAGGATACGAAGGAGGCTCAGAAAAAATGCTTTGAGGACCAGCTCAAAATGGCGAAAAGGCTGGGAAAGCCTGTGGTGATTCATTCCAGAGATGCTGCCGAAGACACGATGAGGCTGCTTCGGGATTTTTGTACAGGTGACCATCCTATGATCGACGTTCACTGCTATTCCTACAGCCCGGAGATAGCCGCAGAACTGGTCAAAATGGGTTGCTTTCTGGGAGTAGGCGGCGTAGTCACCTTTAAAAACAGCAAAAAGCTCAAGGAAACAGTGGAGAAAACACCTATAGAGCACATTCTGCTGGAGACAGACTGCCCCTATCTGGCACCTGAACCCCACAGAGGAAAAAGAAACGATTCGAGAAATTTACCTTTTGTAGCCGCGGAAATTGCCCGTTTAAAGGGAATGGAGCCCGAAGAGGTAATAGAGATTACAGCAGCAAATGCAAGGAGGCTTTATGGCATATCTGGTTGATCCCAAGGAAACAATTGCCATCTTAAATAAATATCAGTACACCTTCCGCAAGCAGTTCGGACAGAATTTTCTGATTGACTCTCACGTGACGGAGAAAATAGTGTCGGCAGCGGAAGTTACCAAAGAGGACTTCGTGCTGGAAATCGGCCCGGGCATCGGGACACTCACCCAGTTTTTGTCTGAGGCTGCCAGAGAGGTGGTAGCGGTAGAAATCGATACGAATCTTATCCCCATTCTCACCGAGGATACGCTGGTGGGCTACACGAATGTCACGGTAATCAATCAGGACATAATGAAATTCGATATAAAAAAGCTGGTGGAGGAGCGTAACGGCGGGAAGCCTATAAAGGTAGTGGCCAATCTCCCTTACTACATCACCACTCCGATTATCATGCGCCTCTTAGAGGAGGGGCTGCCCATCGATTCCATCACCGTCATGGTGCAGGCCGAGGTGGCAGAACGCATGCAGAGTAAGCCCGGCACCAAGGAGTACGGAGCTCTGTCGCTGGCGGTTCAGTATTACGCTGAGCCCTATATCGCAGCCAACGTACCGCCTAACTGCTTTATGCCACGCCCGGGGGTGGGCTCAGCCGTTATCCGCTTAAAGTGCCACGCGGAGCGCCCGGTGCAGGTGAAGGACGAAAAACTCATGTTTGCGCTTATTCGCGCATCCTTTAATCACCGTAGAAAAACGCTTACCAACAGCGTATCAAACGAGCTGGGGGACCGCATCACCAAGCAGGAGCTCTTAGAAGCCCTGCAGCAAATCGGTCTGCCGGAAACTATCAGAGGAGAGGCGCTGGACCTTGCGCAGTTTGCGAAGCTTAGTGACGCACTGACAAAATAAGCCCAAGAGGGAAGAAAAATGAAATTTATTGAAAGCAACGAAGATGAATATAAGGCCGTGAAGGGGAAGCTGTCCGCGGATGTTTTTCTCATGGGAGACGGATCTTCCGAGGTGGTAATCTCAGAAGACGGCCTAAGTGAAATAAAGAGCGATAAGGGCAGATGCAGGAAAGTCGGGGCCTTCGCAGGTGCAATAGCCAAGGTCCTTAAGAAAAAATCCGTGAATAAAATCCACCTGACGGCAGACGGGGGCTCCATCGTCGACGAGACTCTTAAAGCTACGAAAAATGTGGCCTACGACTACTCGGAGTATATCTTTAAAAAAGAGGCCGACACCCAAGGAACTTCTCAGGTAAACGAAGCCGACACCCAGGGAACTCCTTCGGAAAACGAGGAATCCTGCATCCTTCTGGATACCAAGTCCGCTGAAGACACAGACTTCGAGGAGAAGAATGCCATTAATGTGAGAAGCAGGGAAGAGGGCGTTTTCAGTGCGAAAATTATGCCCTACATGGACGGCATGTACGTCTATGAGGTGGAGGTAAAGGAAAGCCTGCGACACCAGGGCTACGGCACCAGACATATGGAGGCTCTGCTTCGGGCTTTTTCCGATGCTCCGGTCTATCTGCAGGTCAGCAGCAAAAATACGCCGGCCGTGGGCCTTTATAAAAAGCTGGGCTTCACCGTATCTACTGCAATTAACTATTACAGTATAGACAAATAACTGAGGCTCTACAGGAAAAGCATGAGAAAATATACACAAGACGAAAAGTATATGAAAAAGGCCATTCATCAAGCCGAGAGGGCTGCGATGAAGGGAGAAGTACCCATAGGCTGCGTGATAGTCTATCAGGGGAAAATCATAGGCAGAGGCTTTAATGAACGTAATACCAAAAAGAGCACGCTGAAGCACGCGGAGCTTACTGCCATAGCCGGGGCCAGTCGTATAATGGGGGACTGGCGGCTGGAGGATTGCGATCTCTACGTGACCTTAGAGCCCTGTCAGATGTGCGCCGGGGCCATAGTGCAGGCCAGGATGAAAAGGGTGATAGTGG
>JAZUHR010000206.1:0-6097 GCA_045641825.1 Lachnospiraceae bacterium | reverse complement strand
CGTATATATACCTGATAGCTTCCACAGATTCTTTCACATGACCCGGCAAAAGAAGATTTCTCACTATAATACCATTCTTCATCATGCCTTCATCATCAAATTCACAGGCCCCCACCTGGCGGAACATCTCATCGATAGCCTTCCTGGCCACCTCCGGGTAGTCGGGAGCCTTACTGTATTTGGCTGCAATCTCCGCCGTCACATACTTGAAATCCGCAAGATATATATCAATAAGTCCCTCCATCTCGCGTAGCACTTCCACCGAATCGTAGGAGGATGTATTGGACAAAATCGGAATGCCGAGTTCTCCTCTGACCTTCTGTAACACCGGCTTAATCTCTTTGTAATAGTGAGAGGGCGTGACCAGATTTATATTGTGAGCTCCCATATCCCGAAGGTCAGTCATGGCCTTCGCCAGTTCATCCTCAGTCACATAATATCCCATCTGACCTCCGGATATTTCCTTATTCTGGCAGTAAACGCATTTCAGATTACAGCCTGTGAAAAATATGGTGCCGCTGCCATTTTTTCCAGATAAACACGGCTCTTCCCAATAGTGAAGAGCCGCTCTGGATATCTTTATTCTTTTTTCCACTGAGCATATTCCAAGGGAAGAAGCATCCTCGCGGGATACATTGCAGCCTCTCGGACATGCCCTACATCTAAAATCAGACATATTATTTATCTTCTTTTACGTCCTCTTTTACTTCTTCAGCCTTCTTTACCGTCAAATCCTTCAAAGGATAGTTTTTCACCGTAAAGAATGTAAACAAAGCGATACCGCCCAGTAAAATAAACAGCGAGATAAACTGTGAAGTGGAGAATGGGCCTATGCTGCCGCGCTCCGCATCTCCTCTGAATATCTCAATAACAAATCTACCGATACTGTAAAAAATCATGTAGGAAGAAACTACCTGTCCCGGTCTCTTGCAGATACGCGGCATTACGAACATCAGCAAAAGGAAATGAATGAAATTAGCCGCCGATGACATCAGCTGTGTCGGATAGAGATGTACATTATTCGGTGCAAAATCCGAATGATTGAAAACTATGTAAAAAGGACCGTCAGTCTCTGCACCATAGCAACAGCCTGATAAGAAACAGCCAAGTCGTCCGAAGGCCTGCCCCAGAGGTACACTGGGGATAAGCACATCAAACCACTGGGGAATATAAACCTTTTTTACCTTACAGTAAGCTATAACGCAAAGTACGCCCAGCACCAGACCGCCATATACTACCAGACCATTTCCGAAATCCAGCAAAATCGATGGATTGGCAATGATATTTTTGATATCGGTAATAATATAAAGGAGCTTGGCGCCCAAAATACCACCGACCATAGCCCAAATGGTAATGCCGAACACCACATCGTCATCCCATTTACGCTTTTTAGCTCTGTATTCACCCAGAAAATAGGCCGCCAGTACACCTATGGCAATCATAAGGCCATAGCCGTGTACTGTGAAAGGACCTATGGAAAATAAATCATTTTTCATGAAAACACCTGTTAAAGTTCAGTATTATTTACCCAGAACTTTCTTAACTTTAGCTACTACATTCTCTGTAGTGAAGCCGAACTTAGGGAAAAGAACAGAATATGGTGCAGAAGCGCCAAAGCCTGTCATTGTAACGGTGTCACCGTCAAGACCTACATACTTGCCCCAACCGAAATCACCGAGAGCTTCTACAGCAACGCGTGCGCGAACGCTCTTTGGAAGTACGGATTCCTTGTACTCTGCGGACTGCTCCTCGAATACATCCATACAAGGCATGGATACTACTCTTACATCGATACCCTCTTTGATAAGCTCAGCCTTGGCATTAACTGCCCACTGAACCTCGGAACCTGTAGCGATAATGATAGCATCAGGTGTAGCCTTCTCGGAATCCTGGAGTACATATGCACCCTTCAGTGCTTCCTTGGAAGAACCTGCCAGCTGAGGAAGATTCTGACGTGTAAGTACCAGAGCAGTAGGAGTCTCTGTGGATGTAACAGCTGAGTACCAAGCAGCAATAGTCTCTGTAGCATCTGCCGGACGGAATACGTGGAAGTTCGGCATGGATCTCAGCATAGCCAGCTGCTCGATAGGCTCATGAGTAGGACCATCCTCACCTACACCGATGGAGTCATGTGTAAGAACGTAAGTGGTAGGAATTCTCATAAGGGATGAGAGTCTGGCCATAGGCTTTACATAGTCTGAGAAAACGAAGAAGGTGGATACAAATCCGCGGAGGCCGTGAAGAGTCATACCGTTGCCGATAGCTGTCATAGCGATCTCACGAACACCGAAGTGCATATTGCGGCCCAGTCTGTCATCATGACCGAAGTCGCCCATATCCTTCATATATGTCTTGGTAGAAGGAGAAAGGTCTGCAGCACCACCCATAAGTGACGGAACCTTATCCTTAAGTCTGTTAATAACCATACCGGAAAGATTTCTGGTAGCCTCAGCCTTATCCTCAAACTTCCAGAACTCCTCATCATCGATGAGAGGCTTAGCGATGTCCATATTGAACTCTTCGTCCCATGCCTTCTTCATCTCAGGGAACTTCTCGCAGTACTCTGCAAACATCTTCTTCCATGCATCCTCTGCAGGAGCCAGGCTACGAGCGATAGATGCATAGTTGTCATATACCTCCTGAGGTACATAGAAAGCTTCTGTAGCAGGCCAGCCCAGATTTTCCTTAAGTGCAAGAACATTCTCATCACCTAGAGGCTCACCGTGAGCGGATGCCTTACCCTGCTTGGCAGGACAGCCGAAGCCGATCTGAGTCTTGCAGATAATGCAGGAAGGTCTGGAAAGATCTGACTTCGCTTCGTCAATAGCTGCACCTACAGCATCCATATCATTACCGTTTTCTACTGTGATTACCTGGAAACCGTAAGCTTCCATTCTCTTTGCTGTATCATCTGTGAAAGCAATATCGGTACTGCCTTCGATAGAAATCTTATTGGAATCGTAAAGGACAATAAGCTTGCCCAGGCCCAGATTACCTGCCAGAGAGAAAGCCTCATGGGAGATACCCTCTTCCATACAGCCGTCACCACCTAAAGCGAAGGTAAAGTGGTCCACTACAGGGAAGCCGGGCTTATTGAACTTAGCTGCCAGATGTGCCTCTGCAATAGCCATACCAACTGCCATACCCATACCTGCGCCGAGAGGGCCTGTGGTAGCCTCAACACCTACTGTGTGACGATACTCAGGATGACCGGGTGTAAGAGAACCCAGCTGTCTGAACTGCATCATATCTTCCTTTGTCAGGCCATATCCGAAAAAGTGAAGAAGTGAGTAAAGCAGGGTAGAGCCATGTCCACCTGAAAGAATGAAACGATCACGGTCAGGCCAGTTAGGATCTGCAGGATTGTGCTTCATCTTTTTTGCCCAAAGCTCGTATGCGATGTCCGCACAGCCAAGAGGAAGGCCGGGATGACCTGATTTTGCTTTCTGAATAGCGTCAGCAGCCATTACGCGGATTGCGTTTGCTGACATCTGATCAATATTTGATGCCATAGTAAGTGCTCCTTTAGATATATTTTTTAAAAAAGAAACTATAGAAATTCTATCACAGAATTACTATAGTTTCCACATAAAAATCATATTTTTTCGTGAAAAATTGAGTGTTCAAGTATTCACTCAACTTTTTCTTCCTTTTTTCATCTCTTTCTTGTTTTCATACATGGCCGCGTCTGCTTTTTCCAGAATACTCTGCATGTTGCAATTTTCGGAAACCACATTGCTTTCCACACCGACAGCCGCTGAAATGGTATAGCTGTTCTGGGTCAGATTCATTTCCTTGATTTTTTCCTCGTACTTTTTAAGACCCTTTTCGAATTTTTCACGAATTAATTCGCCGGTTATAATGACTACGAATTCATCTCCGCCTATTCTGTAGACCTTGCCCACATCGGAAAAGCCATCGGAAAGCGCATTGGCAGCTGAAAGAATCAGATTATCTCCTGCGGTATGCCCCAGGGTATCGTTTACTGCCTTTAGATTATTGACATCAAACATGGCCAAAAGTACGCACTCGCCTACGTTTTTATCCAAATTATCCATTTCCTCTATGAAAGAGGTTCTGTTATAAAGGTCAGTCAATCCGTCGTGATAAGCCAGTCGCCTGATAACATCTCCCTTTACTACTCCCTCATACTCTCCGATCAGGGAGGATATTACCTGAATACCTGAGAAAATCAGGAAGCCGAAAATTCCTATTCTGAGGAAAATGTAAGTAATGGTAATAGACCTGGTGTAATAAAGAATTCCGTCTGCAAGACAGCCCACCAGCATTATAACCAAGCCCACAAAATCGTATATGTGATGCTTAAAGTCCCGAATCATGGCATTGCCCACTATGTGAACTCCTGCCACTGCCATAAGTGCAATGATACAATGGGTAAAAAATACCGTCTCGTGGAATTCTTTTATATTTGTCAGATTCAGTACAATATTTAACGATATTTCAAATACGTTAAGAATTATGATAATAAAAGGATAAAACTTCTTTTTCAGGTTGAATTCCTCGATAATATACAGGAAAATCGGAATAGGAATCAACATAAGACTAATCTCTACGATAATATGCCAGATAGCCAAATGGCCATGCATGAGCTGCATCATCTTGGAGTCCATCATGATGAAAATGCCGGTCATTACAGCAAAAAAGCCAATGTGAATCCATTTTGTGGCATTATCAAACTTAGCCCTCAGGACAAAAAACAGGATTAAGAAAATGCAACCTATGCAGAACATTATGGCACCCAAACAAAATGAACCCATAAGCTGATTAAACTTGTGGCTCATTATGGAAGCTTCCTTGCCAAAGTAAATATCGTCAATTCTGCTGGAATGATCTCCGTAGGGATTTTCCAGTTTCACATGAATCTGCTTGCCTGATGCGCTGCTCGGAATATCCACTTCTACATATAAATATCCCGGAGTGCTACCCAAAAACCAGGTTTCATAAAGCTCGTTCTCGTATAAAAGTTCATCCTCCAGATAAATTTTTATATTTCCTGTCTTTACGCTGAAAAACAGAGTCGTGCCCTCTTTTACTTCGGGAAGTATTTTATAGATATCCGCATTCGTATGTAATTTTTCTATTTTTACAGGATTCCCATTTGAATCTGTCCAATTATCCTTGAAAGAAACATGATTTCTGTAGGGATAATCATCGGTACTTTTCCAGGTTATTACAGAAATTGTGGTCACAATAACTATAAAAAACACCAATAAAAAGCCATACATAATGAGAGAAACCCTATGTAATGCCGCTGCCGTATTCTCTTTGCTCCTGAAAAAAGTCTGCATTATCCACCTGTTCAGTATATGTTAATTTCCTGCTGCCGCAAAAAGCTTTGCTATATCATCTGCTGAAAGTGACGCATTGGGGTCTGACAAATCCACTCCAGTAGCCGCTGCCAAATCTGCTTCCGAGGTAGGCGCTGCTACCGGCTCTTCTGCCGCAGCTTCCTCAGGCTCCGGTATCGGATCTGTTGCACTGTTGGCTGCTGCAAAAAGCTTTGCTATATCATCTGCTGAAAGTGATGCATTGGGGTCTGACAGATCCACTCCTGTAGCCGCTGCCAAATCTGCTTCCGAGGTAGGTGCTGCCACCGGCTCATCGAAGGAAAATACCGACTCCTCTGCTACGGGCTCCTCTATAGCAGCTTCGCTTTCTTCATCCTCTGCCATAGCTCCCGCCAGCATCGCTGCTATCTCATCCTCGGATAAAAGTCCATCGGATACAGCTGCTTCAGGCTCCTCTGCAACAGCCTCTTCTATTACAGCCTCTTCTATTACAGGCTCTTCTATTACAGGTTCCTCTATTACAGGTTCTTCTGTCACAGGTTCCTCTGCTGCAAATTCTTCAGCTATAGGCTCCTCTGCTGCAAATTCTTCAGCTATAGGCTCTTCTGCTACAGGCTCCTTGGCAAATGTCTCCTGAGGAAGTGGCTGCTCTGCAAGAGGCTGCTGATAAACCGGCTGTGCCATTGGCTGCATTGCAGGCATCTGCACATACTGCACAGCAGGCTGCATCTGATTTCTGCTCTGTGCCTTAAGCACATCCGTAAGACTCACAGACATTTTTTCCAAAG
>JAZUHR010000205.1:0-6114 GCA_045641825.1 Lachnospiraceae bacterium | reverse complement strand
TTTTTTCTATTTCCCTTGTTCTCTCGTTCATTGTGTCACCTCAACAATTGATTTTTTATATATTTGGTTGTTCCTTGGATTCACATACCCAGGCATAATAACTTTGCTTACCACACCGCACCCTGCTGCGCCAATGATGCTGGCAGTATTCATATCTACATATTCACCAATACTAGGGCTATATAGTTTTATATCCGGATTCTCATTCACTTTGTTGTATATATCAAAAGAGACGGAAAGTAATAACCTTAGCATTTCCATATCCTTATCATCCCGTTCTACAGCTTTATATTTAACAAAATCCCAAAGACACTTTAAATTTTCTTTGTTTACCCCTAATCCTATAATGTTTTCCAAACTATTATGTATCATTAAGCTTGATAAATAATTTCTGGTTTCAGATGTAGATAAATCCAACAATTTTAATATTTGTTCGTATTGCGAATACTTTCTTTCATACTCTATGCAACTTTTTTCCAATTTGGATTTTTCTTCTGCTTCATGAGCACACTTGTTTTCAAGTCGGTTCGCCTCACTTACCGCCTGATCAAGCTTGCTTTTTAAATCTTTTTCTTTTGTCTCATGCCGAGCACATTGCTCTGTCAACGAAGCCACCCTTTCTTCCAATTCTTGAACTTTTAATTCCAGTTCCGGTATTTTTTTTTCATTTATATTGCCGTATATTTTTCCGGCTGTATAATCAGCGTCCCTTTGTGCTTCCAAAATTATACTGATTATCTCATCTCGAACAGTGCTATTTTTAAGCATATTAACAAATTCTTTGCTTTCATGTCCTAACATTCTCATATGCTCCTTTGTCACATTTGTTACCTTGTATAATCTTATTAATTTACCTCGACCTTACAACAATAGTTGTTACAGCTACCGCCAGCCGGCATTTCTATATTTTTCTTGAGGCATTTCTTTTTGGCTCGGTCATCAAATTCCCATAAGTTAATCACCGGTGAACGGGGATTTATCACACCGTTTGTAGGGTCGTACCAGTTTTTGCAAAATGCACACTTTTTAACAGTTTTAATATTTATTGCAATCATGGCTTTTTTCTCTTTTCTTTTGTTTCTTCAATGCCTTCAATTATTCTGGTAACAAGCCCTTCGCTTTCCACCACATCATCCGGTCCGCCCTTTGCTCCACACTTAGGACAAAAGAGTTTCAGTCCTTCAGGATAGAAGGTATAAATCTTACCGCACTGTTTGCATTTCATTTTCATCATTCGTATTGACATTATCTGCTCCTTCACACCAAGCATATGTGATACCTTATTAGTTTACCACCCCACCGTTTGCAAAAATTATGCCCCCTGCATAATACCGATTAAACCTTTATAAAGAAGGCATAAAAAAAGACTGCAAGCCTTTATTTTACAAGGCTTGCAGCCATAAATTGCCGATATTTTCGTGTTGTCCTAAGTGCAATCACTTGGCCAGGTAGTTTTTTATCTCGTCCACGCTCATGCCATGCTCCAGCATCAGGGTGGCTTTGACACGCTTCCCCACCTCCATGCAGGAACTACTAATGATATTATTTATATCCTGCCAGTTCTGCTGGCGGACTGTTTTTTCCATGATTTGCTCTGTGTCGTGTGAGCGAGCTTCCGGTGACATATCAGCGTACCAGGGCACCAGCTTTACCGGGATGAAGCCGCCGAATTTCCACTCTCTGCCCAGGAAACGCCCCGTATTGTTGAGCCAGAGAATATGGCCTTCAGTGTATTCGGGGAAATAAATGTCGAAGCTGTCGATGGCCTCCAGGTACTCCCCTTCCCTGTCTGTATATCTGGATGAATTATAGCAAAAGTCATGCAGCACGGATATTTTCACGCCGTCCATGCCGGAATAGTATTTTTCCGCATATACTGCACCCAGATTATTTAACGCAGTATCATAATCAAATTCCGGCACTCTCACTCCGTCCTTAATCGTAGAGTGCAGAAGAGCCGCCTTTACGCAGGACTTTTCGGTCAGACTTTTCCCGGACCAAAAGCAAAGGCTATCACGATTTTTCTCAATAAAGTCATTAAAAAAAGCCACATCTATAATACCATCGGTCCACACCCGCTGCTCTATAAGAGGGCTGAAATCCACAAGATAGTAGGTATCTCCCTGCCTTATATAATTGAACTGGGAACACCACTTTCCGTCCGCTACGACAAAACCGATTTCGTCGTAATCATCCTCCAGAAGGTAGGCCAGAATGGTGGAAACACTGCCCGGAAATCCCATATTGTATGACAGAGTCAGCTGAGCCTTGCCAATCATATCCCAGCCTTCCTTAACACTGGCAAGAAGCCCTCTGTCGTCCTCCCCCGGCCTGTAGGAAGCCAGCACGAAATAAAGCAGAAGGTCTGAAAGCGACTGTACGTCATCATGAATCCTTGTAATCATTTCGGAATCGCTGGGCACGGTACCATAGACACCACCGGCCGTCTGACTCCTGATAACTGCGGCCACTTCGGCAATCCTCTCATATCTGTCCAATTCATCAAACACAGTCAGTTCGGTAAAAAGACTCTCTCCGCTTCCCCTCTCAGAAACGTCGGAAAAATCCTCATAGGCAGGCGCAATAACTACTTCTGTTGTTACCGTCGGCATCTCGGTCACCTCAGGTCCCGGTGCCTCCGTGGGAACGGGTTTCTCGGTAGCCACAGGTCTCTCGGTATTCTCATCCGCCCAGTAAGGCCTATATATTACTCTTTCCTCACCATCAGATGCATCCACCTCAAATATATAGTACCAGGACAAATCCGCCCCGGAATATTCTTTATAGAAACTAAAAAAAGCACTCTTCAGATTGTCTCCGCTTCCGATAGTCACTGACTTGCCGGACGCAGCAGCATTAAATACATAAAAAGTGCCATTGTGTAAGCCCCAGACATACTTTTCCACCGGCTCTCCATCAAAGGCAAGCTGCATATTCACGACGCCGTATCTGTCAAAAAATGGCAACATACTTTCCCCGGGATATGCCTCCGTACCCTGTGCGGAGACCACCTTCAAAATATAGTCTTCAGCTTCAGATATGCTATTTTTTCGGCCGCAGGCTGACAGGATAAACACCAGCAGCACTAACGGCAACAGTACTTTTTTCATCTTCTTCCCTTGTCTTCAGGCTACACAGTGGAATGCTTATTTTCTCCCAGTGCCTTCTCATTTTTCTCATACAGCATGCTGTCGAGATCCACTACAGAAAGATTATTGTTTAAGGCAAAAAGCACCATGATGTCTCTGGGACTTCTGGGGTCCAGCGCCTTATAATTTTCCAATCTCAGTAGCTCATTGATTTCCTTATCAGTCATCGGAAAGCCAAAGCTCAATCGAATCAGTATCTCCCTGTCAGCCCTCCTGCTACCGTCAAAAATCTGGTAGCCATAGCCCGTGGAAATATTGGATTGTCTCAGCACCTCCGCTTTGGTAACGGAATACTTATCCAGCATCTCTGCCAGATACTCTTTCGCTGTTTTCGTACTGATTTCCTTGGCATTTGCTTTGAGAAAAGAATCCACGCTCTTAGCCTTTTTTATAGAATTCAGTAACTCCTCGGTATTCTTCTCTTTCATGCCTTCCTCCAAACAGATAAAATGTTTCCAGGGAAAAATCTTATCATATTTTAGCGAAGTAATGTTATGCTGGTAGCATAAATTTTGAGGCTCATGAATATACCTTACAGCAAATCATGCTCCTCTATTTTTCTTTCATAAGTATCCGCAGGTCGCACAGTGTACCGTCATCCAACAGCACATATACCTCCCCCGGAAAAAGCCCGGATTTCGCCTTGATCACTACGACTTTGCCGTTTTCCGACAGGAGAAATTGCGAGGATTTAAGTTGTTCGTAATTCGAATCGTAGAGAGCCACTATTTTTTTCTCCGAATCCTCCCTAAGCTTTATCTCCAGGCTGTCATCTGCATTTTCCACATAGCAGACTGTTTCCGTAAGCTCGCTTTTTATGTTGCCCTTATCAGACAGAAGATGTCCGAAAAAAATAGCGCCTCCCATTAAAACCGACAGTAAAACAACCGCAGCACCTATAAGCAGGCCTGATTTCCTTCTCTTCTTTTCGAAGGCCTGCCTTTTTATCTTTTCTAATTCCTTTTTTAATTCCTGTATAGTTCTGTATCTACTGTCAGGATCCTTTTTACAGGCCTTCTCAGTCACCCGTTCTACTCTCGTGGAATGGGGTGTTTCCTGAAGAATTGCCATTTCCTGCATGACCTTTCCCAGGGCATATATGTCCGCTCTCCCATCGGTCTGCTCAGAGCCATACTGTTCAGGTGGTGCATAGCCCTCCGTGACCATGAGCACGGTATCCCTTTCCTTAAAGTCCTTCTTGTACTGACGGGATGCGTCGAAATCAATAATTTTCACCTGCAGATCAGCTGTCAGCAGGATATTGGTAGGCTTTATATCTCTATGAATAATTGGTGGCTCGCAGGTATGCAGAAGCTCCAGCGCCTCGCAAACTCCGATAAGCATGTCTATCTTTTCTTCATCGTACAACGTAAGATCGGTATTTTCAGAGTCCAGATAATCTCTCAAGGTGGCCCCATTGATAAACTCTTCCATCACCGTCAGCCGATTACTGTCCTCCATGACCTGCATAATCTTCGGAAAATACCCGCTCTGAAGTTCTTGAAGCTTTTTAAAAACAGTGGCCTGGGCGGCCTTAAGTTCCTTCACGATTACCAGCTTTTTTTCATCGTTAAGTGCCAAATAGACCTTCGCTTTTTCCGTATCTTTAATTGTCTGCTTTGCCTCAAAATCCATATAGTTGCTTCTATACTATAAAATCACGAAGTAATTGCCGCGACCTGCGATGGACACGCTGCTTCCCTCAGGGAACTGCGCTGCATTTTCCGGGTCACCGACCTTTATCATGATTACCTTTGCCTCTCCATTTATATTCGCACGTACCTTCACCTTGGCTTTGGTGACGGTGTGTCGATCCTCCCCGGAGCCCACCGTCTCCTGGTAAACACAATGATCCAGCACCGTCGCATTGTATCGGGGTGCATTATTTACTACGTCCCGGTAGGTATCCCTTCCCTTAATTTGCTTTACCAGATTGGCTACGCCAAAACAAAGCATTCCCAGCGGAACCAGTCCCATAGGTCCGCCAATTGCAAAAAACGGTATAATCATACCCAACACTACAAAGCACCAAAAGACTGAAAAAGCAATTCCGCCAATACTGCCATTATTGCGCCCTACCCCCTCTTCGGCCACGGACTCTATGTCCACGATATCCCCATCCATGGAAAAACTGTCTTCGCGGGTGACTGTGCGTTCATAAACTACTCTGGTACCACAGTAGGTACAGAATTTATCGTTTGGTCCTATAACACCTCCGCAATTAGGACAATTTGTATGATATTTTTCTGTTGTTGTGTACTTCATTTTTCCCCCTCTATTTTCTTTCGCGAAGCCGATTATATACGAATCCTCCACAAAAGTACAGAAAATTTTGCAGGCAAACGCCTACCTGTTATATGTACAGTATAGCATGCCCCTATCCCCCAATAAAGGCATATATGCGTAAAATAAATAGGTTTATGTCTCTGCCGGTAATGTGTTTTGCGTTCGTCGCGTGGCGAAGCCAGCCCGCGACCGAATGACCGCAGGTCATGAGGTGATGGCTTGTAGCGTGGCGACAAGGTTGTCCGCGAGTTCCGGGTGTCTCATACGAAAAAAACGACTCCTGCTGAAGTCGTCTTTCTGTGTGAGACACCCGGGACTCGAACCCGGGACAACTTGATTAAAAGTCAAGTGCTCTACCGCCTGAGCTAGTATCCCATATGTAGTTAAGAGCTGGGCTAGGTGGATTCGGACCACCGAGTGCAGCAGTCAAAGTGCTGTGCCTTACCGCTTGGCGATAGCCCATTAATCAATAAAACTTACCCAAAAATAAAAGGGTGGGTAAAGGGACTCGAACCCTCGGCCTCCAGAGCCACAATCTGGCGCGCTAGCCAACTGCGCCACACCCACCATATCCATTTCTCAAATGCACTTGCTGAACAAGCGCGACTTGGAAGTATAGCGGAAAGCCTCTTCCGTGTCTTCCATAAATCGAAGAAAAATCGAGCCAACTTAAAAAATG
>JAZUHR010000204.1:0-8332 GCA_045641825.1 Lachnospiraceae bacterium | reverse complement strand
GAGCGCCATGATGATAATCAGGCGAATGAGTGAAGTGGCTACTGAACTGGGCTTGGAAGACATGGTGAAAAAACTGTCTCAGGTAAAAATCTGTGTGCAGAGCAGAAATAAGCAGCAGGCATTGAGCGCGATGACTTTGCTCACGGCAATTCGGGTGAAAAAACTTAATGATTTACATGCAAAAGAGGCAGAATAAATGAAAAAATTTTTGAAAATTTTACCAATTATGCTCCTGAGTCTCGTGATGCTTGCAGGATGTGGAAAAAGCGGAGAGACCACCTACGAACTGACGGATAAGAACGTGAAACTCTTGGGCAGAACCTTTGTGAATGACAATATCCTCTGGGCATCATATACGGCATCCGGAATTGAATTTAAGTATGAAAAGGCAAGCAAGGTGGAGATTGCCCTGGTCGGTGACTACACTTCGGGTAATGCGGGTCAGAAGAATAATCACCCCAAGTACAGTGTATTTGTAGATGATGTAGAGTATGAGACGGCTCTCCTTTCCGAGACGGAGAAGACTATTGTCATTGAGACCGATAAGGAAAAGACCGGTGTAATCCGGGTGAATAAGGTATCCGAGAGCGCCAATTCCACTATGGGCATCAAGTCAGTCACTACTGACGGAAAAATCAGTCCTACCGCTAAAAAGAAGATGAACATCCAGTTTATCGGGGATTCCATTACCTGCGGCTACGGAGTTGACGGAGCCAACGGAGATTCCTTTACTACAGCCAATGAAAACGGCCTTAAGACCTATGCTTTTAAAGCCGCACAGAAGTTGGATGCCGACTATACGATGATAAGTTTTTCAGGGTATGGCGTGGTATCGGGTTATACATCATCCGGTACAGCCAATAAGGCCAGCCTTGTGCCTAAATATTATGATAAATTGGGAAATTCCGGCACTGCCATCAAGGGCGGCAAGAAGGTCAATACCTTCACCTGGGATTTTTCCAAGGATAAATTTGACTATGTAGTTATAAACCTTGGCACCAACGATAATACCTATGTCGGTGGCAAGGCAGACAGAAAGACCGAATTTGAAACTGCCTATGTGAGTTTTTTAAAGACAATTCGTGAAAAAAATCCATCGGCGCACATTATTTGCTCCCTGGGCATGATGGGACAGGACCTCTACCCTTCTATCGAGAAGGCAGTGGCAGCCTACAGTCAGGAAACCGGTGATAAAAATATAAGTTGTCTGAAGTTTGACGTACAGGATGCCAATAAAGATGGCGTGGCAGTGGACTGGCACCCTACCGAGGCTACCCATGAAAAAGCATCGGAAAAACTGGTGACACATATAAAGGAACTGAATAAATAGTAAGGACAGGATGGCTATGAATATTCAGATTTTTGGCACTAAAAAGTGCAACGATACAAAAAAGGCTGAGCGCTACTTTAAGGAGCGGGGCATCAAATACCAGTTTATCGACATGAAGGAAAAGGGCATGAGCAAGGGGGAATTTACCTCTGTAGCCCAGGCCAACGGCGGTTTTTCCGAGATGATAAATTGGGATGGAAAAGACAAGGATTTGCTGGCACTCATAAAGTATATGTCCGAGGAAGACAGCCTGGTGAAGGTGCTGGACAATCCTACGCTGTTAAAGACTCCGATGGTCAGAAACGGCAAGCAGTCTACTATCGGGTATCATCCGGAAGTATGGAAAAATTGGGAGTGAGGTAATTAAATTATGGCAGTTGGATTTCTGGTTCTTTCGTCAGCCGGACTTTTGCCCTTTATTGCGGGCTTAGTCCTTTTGATAGTTGGAATTAACAATAAAAGCAAGGCAATGATTATAATCGGCGCAGTTATTCTGGCGCTTTCTGTTTTGCCGGTTTTGGCAATTATATTGCTGCTTATACTTAGTAGTGCAATTTTTTAACTAATAATGGAGCTTTCCTGTATAATAAAAACAGAAGTTTAGAAAGGCGGTAAAGAGAGGTTATATGGAAAAGGAACTTAAGAAAAGAAGTCAGGTCCCTGTAGAGGATACCTGGTGCGTGGAAGACATGTATGCTACAAGAGAGGCTTATGAGGCTGATCTTCAGCGTATTACAGAGCTTACTGATAAGCTGGCAGCTATGAAGGGCAAAATCTGCGAAAGCGGTGCATCTCTTTACGAGTATTATACTGTAAATGAGAGAGTTAACGAGCTCTTCGAAAAGAGCTTCAGCTATGTATCCCGTCTGGCTGATGCAGACACAAAGAATGCTGACAATCAGGCCCTCAGAATGCGTATGATGGTATTTGCCACAGGCATTTCCGAGAAGTGCTCCTTCGCAGAGCCGGAGGTACTGGCAGGCCTTTCTACCAAACTTGATACACTTTATGCTGAGTGTGACAAACTCCATGAATTCGACGTATCCATCAAGGAGACTCTGAGAGCCGCTAAGCACACTCTTTCTCCTGAAATGGAGGCTTTGCTGGCATCCGCAGGCGAGGTTCTTTCCGGACCTTCCCAGGTATTCTCCATGTTTGACAATGCAGACCTGGTGTTCCCTGAAATCGAAGATGAGAAGGGCGAAAAGGTACGTATTACACACGGCCGTTACAGACTCCTTCTGGAAAATCCCAGTGTAGATGTGCGTCGTAACATGTTCACAGAGTACTACAAGATGTATGAGACATACAAGAATACTCTGGCTGCGAATTACCAGAATCTGGTTAAGAGCCACATTTTCAAGGCGAAGGCAAGAAAGTACGACTCCTGCCTCGAGGCCGCTACAGACGCCAATAATGTGCCTGCTTCCGTCTATAGAAATCTTCTGGAAGCAGTCAATAAAAATATGGATAAAATGCATCGTTACATGGGCATCAGAAAGAGAGTACTGGGCTTTTCAGAGCAGCATATGTACGACCTCTTCATTCCTCTGGTAAATGATGTGGATAAAAAGATTCCTTTCGAAGAAGCCAAGGAAATGGTTCTGGAAGCTTTGAAGCCTATGGGCAAGGATTATACCGATGTAATCGAGCGTGCATTTAACGAGCGCTGGATTGATAAATATGAAAACGAAGGTAAGAGAAGTGGCGCATATTCTGCAGGTGTTTACGGTGTGCATCCATACATCCTTTTGAATTATGACGGCGGCCTGGATTCTGTTTTCACACTGATTCACGAGCTGGGTCATACCATGCACTCCTACCTGTCAGCACAGGCACAGAGCTGCACTAATTCCAATTACACCATCTTTGTGGCAGAGGTGGCTTCTACCTGTAATGAGGCCCTGCTGGCCCAGAGCCTTCTTAAAAAGACTACGGACAAGAAGGAAAGAGCATATATTATCAATCACATGCTGGACGACTTCCGTACTACACTTTATCGTCAGGCTATGTTTGCTGAATTCGAGCTGGCTACCCACGAAGCAGCAGAGAGAGGCGAGAGTCTGACTGCTGACAAGCTGAGCCAGATGTACTACGACCTTAACAAGAAGTATTATGGTGACAATGTAGTGAGCGATCCACAGATTGCATATGAGTGGTCTCGTATCCCTCATTTCTTCTACAATTTCTATGTTTACCAGTACTCCACCGGCTACTCAGCAGCACTGGCACTGTCCAAGCGTATTCTGACCGAGGGCGAGAGCGCAGTGGCTGATTACAAGAAGTTCCTGTCCGGCGGATGCACTATGTCTCCCACAGACCTTCTGAAGGTAGCCGGTGTAGATATGACCACACCTGAGCCTATCGAGCAGGCACTTCAGGTATTCTCAGACCTTATGGACGAGATTGAAGAATTAATCTGATATTATGAAAAAATCAAGTTTGAAAAAACTACACATTAAGCATGCAGGGGCTGTTTTGGCCCTTGCATTTTTGTGCTTTATGGGAATGTCCTGTGGAAAAGAACCGGGGGAAGTGGATAAACTTCCCACAAATATGCCTACTTCAGGGATAGAATTGCCGACAGACGTCCCTACAGACTCTCCTTCCAATACGCCTACGGAGAGACCTTCAGACACTCCCACAAGCACCCCTACCTGCACTCCTACCAATACACCTACCAACACACCTACCAATACTCCGACACCCATAAGCCCTGAGACTCAGAAGCTTCTGGATCAGCATAGCGATAAAATCACAGGCACGAAATACAAGAAGATGTACGATGCTTTTTCCGAAAAGACTTACAGCTTCCCGGTGATTTCCCTGACCACCATGGACTCGGCACCTGTATATAAATCAGCATCAACAGTGGCATGCGTCGTGGATGTTTTTAACTGCCCAGAAGGCTTTGAAATGAGCAAAACGGCTACCATCAGAGTGCGCGGAAATTCCAGCGCGGCTCCGGACGCCGGCTTAAGCCCTACCGACAGTAACAGAGGCAAATACCCCAACGACAGCTATCCCTACAAGATTAAATTTGACGAGAAGCAGAATATGCTGGGACTGAACTCCGGTAACAGCTTCAAGGACTGGGTACTTCTGGAGGCTACACCATACAGGCCCCTGGATTGTATTTTTGCTTTTCGTCTGGCCAGAGCCCTTCATGGAGGACAGTATTACGTTTCCGATGCCTGCATGGTGCACGTCTATCTGAATGGCAACTACATGGGGATTTATACTCTCTGCGAGCAGAATGAAGCTAAGAAAAAGAGGATAAATGTTAATGAGCCTGAGGAAGGCTATACAGGCACAGATATAGGCTATCTCCTGGAAGTGGATAATTACGCCAACTCCAAGTCCAACACCAATCCCTGGTTCTATTTTTACCATGAAAAGGCTACAGTTGCTGATATTTCCGGTATTAGCAGAAAACTCAAGGTAAAGTATTTCACTATTCACAGTGACATTACCGCGGATGCACAGAAGAAATTTATAGAGAACTACATGAACAATGTTTTCAAGGTGCTTTATGAAGCGGTGGAGCACAAGAAATACTACACCCTGGACGCTGACGGCAATTTAGTCGATGCTTCGGGACTCTACAATAATTCCAAGGACTGCATAGGTGCCCTTATGGACCTGGATTCAGTGGCCTACAGCTATCTGGTGGAGGAAATCACCATGGATGTGGACAGGGGCGAAGGCAGCTTCTACATGGCGGTGGATTTTTCCGAGAAATCCAAGTACAAAAAACTGACCTTCCTGGCTCCCTGGGATTTTGAGTATGGCTATTCCGAGAAGACCTTAAAGCAGCTTCTGGCGGGAGCCTTTGACGAGGTTTTCTATACGGGTGGCGATGACCGTTCCAATCCCTGGTTTATACTCCTTATCAAGGAAGCCTGGTTCAGGGACTTGGTTCGTGAAAAATGGTCGGCTTTTTATGAAAGCGGCGTTCGTGAAAATCTCTTTAATGAACTTATGGAATACGCAGAAAATGCGGCTGCGGACAGGGAACTGGCCAATAAGAACATGAAGGCTGCAGGGAAAAGTACCTACAGTTCTTTCACAGGTCTTATTAAAGAGAACAGTATTACCAGAAGACGTATTGACTGGCTTAATGATAACTGGTTTGGCAGCGGAATCAGCCGATGAAAATTTTACTAAGCAAATTTCTTGACAAAAGACTGTCTGTGATATAAAATGTGCTTTCAGAGTGCATAAGTGGATACTCTGAGACTCATATCAAAGGAGTTTGACATGGCAGAAGTTAAGAAGAACATTATGACCGTTGAAGGTCTGAAGAGAATTGAGGAAGAACTGGAATTTCTCAAGGTAGTTAAGCGTAAAGAGATTTCCCAGAAGATTAAGGAAGCCAGAGAACAGGGCGACCTTTCCGAGAATGCTGAGTATGACGCAGCTAAGGACGAGCAGAGAGAGATCGAGACTCGTATCGAGGAACTGGAATCCATCCTCAAGAATGCAGAAGTAGTAGACGAGAAAGATATAGATGACGGCGTCGTAGGTATCGGTTCCACAATTACAGTACTCGACGTTGAATTTGATGAGACATTGGTTTATAAGATGGTAGGTTCCACAGAGGCTAATATTTTGAAGGGCCTTATCTCCAATGAATCACCTCTTGGTGTAGCCCTTAAAGGTAAGAAGGCTGGCGCTAAGGTGAAGGTTACCACTCCTTCCGGTGAGGAAGTGGCTTACAAGATCTTAAAGGTTGAGACCTTATAGATAAATAAATAATCACAATTAAAGATTGTTTCTTCGAGGATGGGTGCAATTCCCTATCGGTGGTAAAGTCCACAACTCAGGTTTTCCTGACTGACTCGGTGTAATTCCGAGACCGACGGTTATAGTCCGGATGAAAGAAGACAGTATGCATGCAGTATATGTATATTCAGATGCCCTCGAAGCGTAGTTTCGAGGGCATTTTTTTCGAGGGGACTTTCTTTGGGGCAGAGCCCCGGAAAGGATGTAACATGTTAAAATTTTTAAAGGATTCTTTTGGTAAGGTCAACGTAATCAAGGCCTTCCAGAAAAACATTGAGACACTCAGAGACAATGGTACAATTAAGACAGTTGTAATCGCTCTGGTGGTTGTGGTAGTGCTCGTAGCACTGGCAGTATTTGCCGAGAAGTTTGCTGACAAGAGAGCAGGTCGTGATGGCGAAGAGCCACGTATGAAGGGTACCAGAAAGATGGTTACAATAGCTGTTCTTTCTGCAATCGCTATTATCCTGAACCTTATGAGCTTCCCGCTTCCATTCCTTCCATCCTTCTACAAGGTGGACTTTTCTGAGCTTCCTATCATTCTTGGCGCTTTCGTAATGGGACCTCTGGCAGGTATTGTAATCGAGTTTATCAAGATTATGCTGAACATCATCCTGAATGGTACCTCTACAGCATTCGTAGGTGAGTTTGCCAACTTTATCATCGGCTGCGCATTCGTAGTACCTGCAGCTACAGTTTACTTCTTTAAGCGTAACAGAGTAACAGCAGTAGTTGGTCTCGTTTCCGGTACAGTTATTTGCTGTGTAGCAGGTGCACTTCTTAATGCATTTGTTCTGCTTCCTATGTACTCCACACTTTACCATATGAGTATGGAAAAGCTTATTGGTATGGGTACAGCAGTAAACAAGGGTATCACCAACATGTTCACATTTGTACTTCTTGCAACTACACCACTTAACCTGATTAAGTGCGTACCTTGCAGTATTGTTTCCTTCCTGATCTATAAGCCGATCAGAAGAGCTCTTATGAAGTAGTGATTATTACAGATAAAGCATAATTTTTTCACAAAAAGAAAGCGGCCGCAGGGTTGCTTTCTTTTTGATATTGGTGGTATTATCGTAGGGAACGAAAAAGAGGGGGCTAATCATGAAAAAAAGTATTGCAAAAATTGTATTTTTAATAGCGCAGGTTTTGATCGTATTACTGGAAATATTGGGATTTATTGTGGCTCTTCGCAATAACGGTATCGGCATACTGGGATTTTTCACGCAGGAAAGTAATCTCCTGATGCTGGTGGCTGCCGGCTGCAGTGCAGTGTATATGCTGACACACTGGGGGGAGGATATACCCAGATGGATTCTGAGCTTTGAATATATGGCCACCTGTATGGTAACAGTTACCTTCGTGACGGTTATTCTGGTGCTGGCGCCTATGACCGCGCCATCAGGTGCAGGTGCCGTTCTCTGGCTGTTTATAGGCGGCTCCAATCTGTATCACCACCTGCTTTCGCCGGTCTTAGCCATAGTCGCTTTTCTGGTATTTGAGCGTGAGTATGTGGCAGGCATACGTGATGCAGTGGTGGCGGCTTCTCCGACCTTTTTATACGCGACAGTGGCCACAGCGCTCAATATAGCCAAGGTTGTCAGGGGCCCGTATCCTTTTTTACATGTGTACGAACAGCCATGGTGGGTATCCGTAATATGGTTTATCGTGATTCCTATGAGCGGCTTTGTCTTCGCACTTCTCTTTGGATTTATCAAGAAAAAATTAGTCAGAAAGGCTGAATAAATGAAGATTTTGGTGATGTCCGACTCTCATTACAAGGCGAAATACGCATACGAGATTATGAAAAAGAACACTGACGTAGATGTCTTGGTTCATCTGGGCGACGGTGAAGATGATATTATGCGCGGACTTATGGAAATCCCGGCCTTTGGCCATAAAAAACTGATTCGCGTAAAGGGTAACTGCGACCACGGTTCAGCTCTGCCGGAATGCTCCTTCGACACCCTGGCCGGGGTGAAATTTATGTCTACCCACGGCTACAAGGAAGGAGTAAAACAGGGCGTCTACATGCTGTATGCCACAGCTATGAAATACGAGCGTCAGGTGGCTCTTTTTGGCCACACTCACGAGCAATTTTATGAGGAAATGAACGGTGTCCATCTCTTTAATCCCGGAGCCGTGCAGGACCTCCACTACGGTATAATCAATATAGATGAGGCGACCGGAAAAATGGAATTTTTGCATTATTAG